>JADGNP010000607.1 GCA_017883425.1 Candidatus Sulfotelmatobacter sp.
GCTGCGCCGCGGCGTTGCGCAACGCGAGACACGCGTACCGCGTTGCAAAGACCTGACCGGTACTGCGTTGAATCTCTTGGCCGAGCGCGACTTGGCCGTCGACCAGCTGGCAATGCGCGATCGAAACTTTGACAGGTTTGCGCTTATGCTAATCGACAATGTCGTAGAGCTTACGCTGCACCAACATGCTCGTGCACGAGACTACGACAACGAGCTATGGCAACGCGACGACCCAAATGCGGATTCATGCGCAGCAGTGTACGCCTTTGAAAGAGCCCGTTCTTACAGACTCACGCGATAGATGATGCGAACAGGCCATCTCACACCCTATCCGTCCCGCACAAAATGATCAGCGAATCCCCCGCTTGTCTTGATTGTCCATAAACGGGGTTCGGGGAAGCTTCGCCGGGCCGCTCGTGAAGTCCACTTACGTCAAGTTGACGGGAAACGCCCTACCCTTCCTTGTGACTTACGGCGTGTCGTCCGCTCTCAGTCGGAGGTTTGCCGACTATTCGCTCATGTGGATTTCCTCCGCGAAATGCGCCCAATAGCATTCGTAGACCCTGGGGCGTTTCTTAGTCAACTGGTTTCGCCGGGTTCGTTTCGGGACACCGTGGAGCCTGCAAGAGAGATCCGCCCTCCCGAACTCGTGTTCTTCAGCTTCACCACGCTGACCACGGTGGGATATGGCGACATTGTGCCGCGGCATGGAATGGCAAAGTCGATCGCCGTGCTGGAATCGCTGAATCGCGCCACGCGAAGCGCCGAGAAGTTGATGTAGCCGCGGCGGGACAGAACCTCGACAGGTGTTTGATATGCTCTTTGGACATCGCGAGAGCAGGTTCGCGATACGACGGGCGAGTTCATCGTGCGAATGTCGGGAGATCCATGAGCGTGACCAGCCATCAGAAAAATCTTGAGCGCGCAGGGTGGCGGGCGGAATGGTTCGTTGCCGTCAGCCTGACGACATGCCTGGCTTTTGTGGTCGCCGGCCAGACGCTGTGGTCGAAACTCGCCAATCCGTGGGTGCTGGCGTTTGTTTTCTTCTGGCTCTTTGGCGTGATCCTCGGCTCGGCAATGTCAGTCGTACGCCACGCCGAACACCTCGCCGCGCTGCTGGGCGAGCCGTACGGAACGCTCGTCCTCACGCTGTCGGTGACGTTCATCGAAGTGATGAGCATCTCGGCGGTGATGCTGCACGGGCAGAACAATCCAAGCCTCGTGCGCGACACCTTGATCGCCGTGATCATGATCATCCTGAACGGGATGGTGGGAATCTCGCTTCTGGCAGGCGCCTGGAAGCACCGGGAACAGCACTACAACCTTCAGGGCGCCAACGCCTACCTGGGGGTGATTATTCCACTGGCAGTTCTGTCGCTGGTGCTGCCCAACTACACCACGACCACGGCGGGCCCGACGCTTTCTCATCCGCAGGAGTGGGCGCTGGCCTTGCTCACGGTCGGCCTGTACAGCGTCTTCCTCGGCGTGCAGACCGGGCGGCATCGCGGCTACTTTAGCCTGAGTGAGACTGATGAGGTAGTGCAGCACAAGGAGGCAACTTCTGCTCCGCATTCGCTGCCCTACCATGTCCTACTACTCACGCTGTACATCTTGCCGGTGGTGTACCTGGCCGAACAGTTGGCCCATCCGGTTGATTACTTGACCGAGACTCTGCACGCGCCGCAGGCCTTGAGCGGCGTGGTGATCGCGGTGCTGGTGGCGACTCCGGAGGCGATCGGCGCTACGCGGGCGGCGCTGGCGAACCAGATGCAACGCTCGGTCAACATCTTTCTGGGATCAGTGTTGTCAACGATTGGACTTACGGTTCCCGCGATGCTGATTGTGAGCAACTGGACCCACCATCCGATAATCCTGGGGGTGGAGCATGGCAACATCGTGCTGCTGGTGTTGACGCTCGGCGTCAGCATCCTGACCTTTGCCAGCGGCCGAACCAACGTGCTGCAGGGGCTCGTCCACCTGCTACTGTTTGTCATGTTTCTGCTGCTGCTGGTGCAGGGGTGAAGGCGCGGGCACGATCCCGCTATCGAAGAATTTGCTACGGCGAAGGCCATCCACCCGAAGATGGTCTTCGCCGTTTCGAGTTCCTACTTGCCGCCCACCTTACCTTCATCATCGCTGACAATTTCTTCCGCATGGCTGCACTCATCGGCTTCCGACCAGTGGACTTCTTCGAGACAGGCGCAACCTTCTTGGGCTCCGGCTTAGCTTTCTGCTTTGCCCACCAAGCGGCTATTCTGGCTCGTGCAGCCGGACTCATACGCCGACGTTTTAAAGTAGATTTCTCGGCAGCGTTAACGGGTAAGCCCACCACTCTGTGTTGGATTGAAAGTCCTCTCCCAGCCTGCCTTCGTTTTTCACTTAGACGATAAAGTTGTGTTTTCAGCAGCCACTTGGCTCTATCACGCCCGACGGTTCCTTCTGGCGCCCTCCGCCAGAGCGCGCTGTCATTCCGCGACATGCCGACTTTTCGTCCAAGTGGATTCCGCAAAAAGATAGCTTCCGAGTAGCCGACCAACCGGACGGGATGGCCCACGCTACGATCTTAGACGACTCTGGAGAGTGGTCGGCCACCAAAGTGGCACCGGCAGTTGTGGAACAATAGTCCACGGCGAATCCCGTAGTCTCATAACATGAGTGTGGACTTCAGGCCGTCACTTTAGCGGCCTCCACGCGAAAAGTTGGTCGTGTAGTCACGCAATACGTTCGAAAGGTCACATGGGATGCCACCGGCGAGTATGAGCGGGAAAATATGTATCGTAACGGGCGCGAACAGTGGGATTGGGAAAGAGACGGCGCTCGGCCTGGCCCAGATGGGCGCGCGCGTGGTCATGGTCTGCCGGAACGCAGAAAAAGGGAAAGCGGCGCTGGAGGAGATTCGGCGGGAATCCGGGTCTTCGCAGGTTGATCTGCTGATCGCGGACATGTCGTCGCAGGCATCCGTTCGAGCGCTCGCGGAGCAGATCCGGCAGAAATACCCCCGCCTCGACGTGTTGGTCAACAACGCAGGCGGTGCCGCGCCGGCACGCACGCTTTCCGCGGACGGCATCGAAATGACGCTTGCCACTAATCATCTGGGCGCCGCGCTACTGACGCTTCTCTTGCTCGATCTGTTGAAGGCCAGCGCGCCATCGCGCATCGTTAATGTCTCGTCATCGGAGGCCCAACACGCACGCCTCGACATGAACGATCTCCAGTTCGAGCGGAGGAAAAACCGTGGGGTCGCCTCCTACCGGCAGTCGAAACTGCTGATGAACGTGTTTACGTTCGAGCTGGCGCGGAGGCTGGCGGGGACGGGAGTCACCGCGAACTGCCTCCACC
>JADGNP010000608.1 GCA_017883425.1 Candidatus Sulfotelmatobacter sp.
GGCGGGGTGGCCCGGTCTTCGGTTTTGGTTTCCTCTCCGATTACACGACTGTGGGTGCCCCGTCCTTGCGTTCTTTGCAAGGGCGGGACGCGATGCCGTCGATGCGACATGCGTCCGTCCCATTGTGTGAACATTCCAACTCCCACCCTTCGCAAAGTGCGCGAAGGATGAGGGCACCCCCAGCGCTAGTGTGCCAGCGAGATCAAAAGTCTGGGCTACCCGGCTTGCGCGACGTCCTCTTTCGCCGCTCCAAGTTGAGCGCGAACATACCCGTGTATTCATGCCGCAGAAGTCCTAGAATCGGACCGAGTCTGGTCCGATTTTCGGACTAGATCAATCGCTCGAGATGGAGGACGATTGGGGCATGTTCAAGTATCACCAGTACTGCCCAGTTGCTCGCGCATGCGAGATTCTTGCCGACCGTTGGACGCCACTGATCGTGCGCGAGCTACTGTTCGGCAGCCGCCACTTCAACGAGCTCCAGCGTGGTTTGCCCGGCATCTCGCGATCGCTCCTGGTGGCGCGTCTTCGGCATCTCGAGGACAGCGGAGTCATCGAACGGCACACGGGGCGCGCGGCCGAATGTCTCGGAGTACACGCTCACCAAAGCGGGAAGCGATCTGTTGGACGTGATCACGCACTTAGGCACGTGGGCAATCAAATGGGCCTTCGCCGATCCAAGTCCCGATGAGTTGGATCCCGCGCTGTTGCTATGGAAGATGCATCAGCGCGTTGACCATCGTGAACTCCCGCCCGGACGTACTGTGGTGCAGTTCGACTTCACTGGCAGGAAAGGACGAAGGCTGTGGCTCGTCCTGGACCCGCGAGAGGTCTCAGCGTGTTTGAAGCCTCCGCGTTTTGTTTCAGACCTGACTGTGCGAGCGGGCGTTTCGGTGCTGTACCGCGTATGGGCAGGTTTAATCGACTATCGCACCGCGGTGCGTCGCGGGGAGGTCGTCGTGGAGGGACCTCCGGCATTAGTTCGAGCCTTCCCTCGATGGTTCATGTGGAGTCCGTTGGTGGACGTTGCCCGGGCGTGCCGGGAGCGTCGGAGAATCAGCGCCTAAGATGGGCCGTCAAACCATTCACTGTGAAGAATCGGGATCGTGCCGGTCCGATTTTTGGACTTGCCGGGGCGGGAATGCCTTCCTATACTCGCCCCAACTGGTCCGGCTGATTTCCGCGCCAAGGCGCAGCGGCGGCCCGTGGGGTGCAACATGCGTATCCGCTATTGGCTCACTCTCGCCGTTACCCTCTCTCTGATCTCACTTCCTGTGCGCGCCGACGAACAACCCAGCCATTCGCATTTCGGTGACATGGGACAGGTTGGCACGGTTCACTTCCCAACCTCCTGTTCACCCGGTGTGCAACCGCAGTTTGAGCGTGCGGTTGCCATGCTCCACTCGTTCTGGTACGAGGAGGCAGAGCAGGCTTTCCGCTCGATTGCAGCGGCCGACCCCAACTGCAGCATGGCTTCGTGGGGCGTGGCCATGAGCCTGTGGCCTCCGCTTTGGCCGAGGACTCCCGACGCCGAGACGCTCAAGCAGGGGCACGCCGCCGTCGCCCAGGCACAAACGATTACCAGGAACACCGCGCGGGAGCGTGACTATATCGCTGCCATCGCCGCTTTCTACGAAAATTACGACAAAGTTGACCACCGCACGCGTGCTCTGTCGTATGAAAAAGCGATGCAGCAGGTGGCTCAACGCTACGCCAACGATCGCGAAGCCTCTATTTTTTATTCCCTCGCGCTCTTGGCCACCGCGCCGCCCACGGACAGGACCTATGCCAACCAGAAAAAGGCAGGCGAAATTCTCGACAAAATCTTCGCCGAGCAGCCCAACCATCCCGGCGTCGCGCATTACCTCATCCACAGCTACGACAACCCGGTGCTCGCCGCCCATGGGCTGACTGCGGCACGCAGTTATGCCAGGATTGCGCCCAGCGTCCCGCATGCCCAGCACATGCCTTCGCACATTTTTATCCGGCTGGGACTGTGGCAGGAAGCGATCGCGTCCGATCGTGCTTCTGTCGCTGCCGCCCGCGACTATGAAATCGAATCCCACATGGAAGGTGCCTGGGACCAGCGCCTCCACCCCATGGATTACCTTGTCTATGCCTATCTGCAGACCGGACAAGAAGGCGAAGCTCGCCGCGTGGTGGACGAGGCCGGTGCAGTCACGAAGGTCAAGCCGGCGGGTTTGATCGCCGAATATGCGCTCGCCGCCATTCCAGCCCGCTTCACGATTGAGCGCCAAGACTGGGCGGGTGCGGCTGCCCTGAAGGCGCGTTCCAGCGCTGGCCCTGCCGCGGAAGCCATCACATGGTGGGCTCGCGCCCTGGGTGCCGCGCGTATCGGGGATGTGGGCGGGGCGCAGCAGGACCTCGCACAAATTCAGACCCTGAAGAGCAAGCTCGATGCGAGTCCTGACCCCAACGCAAAGTATTGGGCAGGGCAGGTGGAAATCCAGCATCGCGCCGCAGCCGGATGGCTGGCTCACGCGCAGGGACAAAACGACGAAGCGTTGCGGTTGATGCGCTCCGCCGTGGAAATGGAAGATGCGACGGAAAAAAGTCCCGTCACACCTGGGCCTGTGCTTCCTGCCCGCGAACTGCTGGCCGACCTGCTGATGGAGACGAAACAGCCTGCACTCGCTCTCACCGAGTTCCAGATGTCGTTGAAGTCAGCCCCCAACCGCTTCCACGCGATTTACGGCTCGGCGCAAGCCGCCGAATCTGCAAACCAGCCCGCGCTCGCTAGGGGCTACTACGCCAAGGTCGTCGAGATTTGCTCACAGTGCCGCCCGGACGACCCTAGGTTGCGGCGCGCGCAGCAGTTCCTGGCTATGAACTAGGGTGGAACAACACGTTCCCGTAAGGAGAAATTCGGCGGGTGGGCCACTTTAAAGGGGAAATATAACGCGGTTTTGTCTTTTAACATTGACCGAAATAACTGGGGTTGCGCCACTTCTCGCGCTTTTCGAGAAAGCTTGCCTTGTTTTGCCGAAGCCCCGAGCGAAGCCGAGGGGGATGGCCGAAGCGTGGCCTGCCGAACCGCCGACACCATTCCACTCCGCTTCACGCGGCCAAAATAGGGGGGTGCCAGCCAGATCGTTCGCGACGATGGAGCGACGACTGCGACGGCTCTCCATTATCTCGCGCGCGCCAGCACCAGCGTTACATCGTCGGGCTGTTCATTGTCGCCGATCCAGTCGGCCACGGAGGCAGTCACAATTTCGGTGATGCGGGCGGGGTGGCCCGGTCTTCGGTTTTGGTTTCCTCTCCGATTACACGACTGTGGGTGCCCCGTCCTTGCGTTCTTTGCAAGGGCGGGACGC
>JADGNP010000609.1 GCA_017883425.1 Candidatus Sulfotelmatobacter sp.
TGGCGGGGACGACGGGACTCGAACCCGCGGCCTCTGCCGTGACAGGGCAGCGTTCTAACCAACTGAACTACGTCCCCACTCGCCAAATCAACGAGATGCAAAATATCCAGTGTTTATGCGGCTTTGCGCGATTTGCTTACCGTGCATAGAACTGCCTTTGTTGCACACAAGAGCGCGATCCCTGTCCGAACCGCCCCCAAACCGCCTACAAATTTCGCCCTCTTCCTGCACTTGCGCCATGTGCATAACCACTTGCACAGACTGCTCCGGGCGATCCGGATTGCCGCCAGCCTGGGCAAAACCGCCAACAAAACTTGAGCATCTCTTCAGCACAGAAATATCCTAACAGCTTCTCGCAGAACACGAAAGGACAGGAGGCAGTAATTGCCCCTTTCCAGCTTGTACACTTCAGATTTGCCATGTTCTTCCCTCCTATTCGTTCACCTAAATCGAAAGTCAGATTTGTTGAATGCGAGCCTCAACCAGCGGAATCACTTGTCCTTTAAGGCGTGACGTTCGATACTCTCTGCGAAGAGAGGCGTCTCCTGCCGGTTATGGGCCTCTGACACAGGTTTACGGGCGGCCTTAGAAGACCTCCCACGGAATTCCTTGTGCCGAGGAAGTCCAGTAATTCCGGCGTGGCAGAACTGTGAACCATATTTGTGAATTCACACGTTCTGTCGTCGATCTTCTTGACGCTCAGGTCCCAGATCACGCCTATCTTCGTTTGGCTTGTAGGCGTAAATACGTCTGAGTTAGAAACCAGCCTCAGGTGATCGGGCTGGCCAATCTCCTCGATGTAGTGCTGCACCATCAGGCTTCCGCCGAGTATTTCGACATTGATTGACATGCGCCGACCGTCAGGCGCCGTGGTTGCACCGGCGGAGCAGTGAACTGGGGAGCAAGATTGGTATTCCGACTCGGGTAGTGTGAAGCACCAGGAGGGAATATCCACTTTCTCAATAGGTGCATTGATCGTTGCTGAAAAGCTCGAGTCGACTAAGGTGTTGTCTTCCATGTTTAGTTCTCCAACCGGCACGTCATGGCAGAGCAATAAGAAGATCTGCCGAGCGTCGAAACGCTCGGCAGAATCCGGTTGCAGTCCTGTCTGTTAAGCTACTTCGCGCTCTGCTCTGCCGGCCTCCTCCCCAAGGGAACTCTTTCGGAGCGATCTGAACCCCGCGCGGACCTCCTCAGAGAGGAGTTGCGGCTGTTCCCACGCTGCAAAGTGCCCGCCTTTCTCAACCTTGTTGTAATGGATGAGTTTGGGATACGCCCGCTCTGCCCAGCTCCGCGGGGCTGGATAGAGTTCGTCAGGAAAGACGCTCACGGCAACCGGGATGGAGACGCCTTTGGCATTGAAATACCCGAGTTTGCCCCAATTCTCCCAATAGAGACGGGCGCCAGAAAGCGCCGTGTTCGTCAACCAGGTGATCGTGATGTTGTCGAGGATGTCGTCGCGCGTGAGGCCTTCGGATTCTCCCGCAAAGACGCGT
Source organism: Candidatus Sulfotelmatobacter sp. (assembly GCA_017883425.1). Taxonomy (GTDB): domain Bacteria; phylum Acidobacteriota; class Terriglobia; order Terriglobales; family Acidobacteriaceae; genus Sulfotelmatobacter. Next base: position 1,497 of record JADGNP010000609.1, read on the forward strand.
GAGATCAGCTCGTAGCTGCGCGCGTCGTGATCAAGGAAATATGCCGCCAAGCCAACGGGTGAGTCCGCGATTCCGCATAACGTCTGCGGTCGGAGACCCATCTGGAACCCGTAGGCGATGCCCTTTTGATATACGAACTGCAAACGCTCGTAAGCGAGTTTCTCGTCGGCTGAGAGACCCGATGGCGCCGGCGCCCCGGAAAAAGCCGCCTTGTCAATGTCGACTGGAAAGATGCCAGGCATGTTGGTGTGAATGCCGAGCAACTCCGGAGCCGCCTGCACGCCCATTTGATCGACGATGACCGCGCCCCAATCGCCGCCTTGCGCCACAAATTTCGTGTATCCGAGGCGCTTCATCAGCACGACCCAGGCACGCGCGATGTGGGCAACATCCCACCCGGTAGTGGTCGGTTTGCCTGAGTATCCGTAGCCCGGCATTGACGGGATCACCAGGTGGAACGCATCGGATGCATTTCCGCCGTGTGCGGTAGGATTGGTCAGCGGATCGATGATCTTCATCTGTTCGATGATTGAGCCGGGCCATCCGTGCGTAACGATCAGCGGCAACGCATTTTCGTGTTTTGAACGGACGTGAAGGAAGTGAATGTCCAGTCCAGCGATCTCGGTGATGAACTGCGGCAGGGCGTTCATTTTTGCTTCGATCTTGCGCCAGTCATACTCTGTCGCCCAATAGCGCGCGAGCGCCTGGATCGTCGCGAGCTGTACTCCTTGGGATGCATCTGTAACCGTTTCTCGTTCAGGCCACTTTGTCGCGTTGATGCGCCTGCGCAATTCGGTCAGGTCCGCCTCTGGAACGTTCACATGAAAGGGACGAATTGCGGTTGCCTCCACTACATCTGTGAGCTTTGTCATAGCGAAATCCTTTCTGAAATCCGTTGGGTGATGCTCATATTCTGTTCTCCTTGATCGCAAAGTTGTCTAATTGCGGTACCCGTTTCGTTCGGGGCTGGTGCGATTAAGCCAGAAGAGTGGAGAGGAATCTATTGGACGATGGTATTGTCGATACCTTGGTATCAGTCGGCGGGACTAGGTGGCTGCACGAAATTCTTTGACAGCTCGAGCTTGCTTGGTGGAATGCTTGGGAAGTACCTGACATGCCGGTCGTTTTCTGATGTGGCGGACTCGCCAGTCCTAAATCACGGGAGAGATTGCCGGTTCGGCCACCCTCATGCTGATATCAGCGGGAAACCAATACTAAAGTGCAATAGACGCTCTCCGAGGGTGGTGGCGCATCCTTGTGTTATAGGGCTCCCCCCAATGAAGAGGGGACCGCCATCGAGAACGACTTTGACGCGAAGCACAACGCTGCTCCGATTGTGGGAACGGCCAACTTGACACTCGATTCGGTGTAAACGTCTCTGCGTGGAGGTGAAACCGTGACCGAGTCTGCCAAATTGCAAAATGATGTTCCACTGGAAACTTCAATTCCAGCCGGCGGGGCTTCTTTGGAATCGATCCTCTGCACCGAGGAGCTGCACCGTCGCCCATGGCGTCCGCCTGATCACGAGAAGGAGAACCGCGCGCTCGGGGCACTAGCCAGCGCGCTTGCCGCCGACTCGCACACCATTCTTCAGGTGCTCGCCGAGACCATCCTGCACGTTACCGAGTCCGACTCATCTGGTCTCAGTCTGCTAACGACGAATGATGGGGGGAAAAGGTTCTATTGGCCGGCCATCGCCGGGATATGGAGGCCGCACACAGGAGGAGGAACTCCGCGCAATTTCGGTCCCTGCGGAGACGTGCTTGATTGTAATCGTACGCTATTGTTCAAACACTTCGAACGGCGTTACCCCTATTTACTGCCGGTCAT
>JADGNP010000610.1 GCA_017883425.1 Candidatus Sulfotelmatobacter sp.
GGCCATCACGCCGGCTGGGCCTCCGCCCACAACATGGACCGCCCGCATCAGCGCTCCTCCCGAATGTCATCATACGGAGAGGATGCAGCGTTCCTTTGAGGAAGAGATTCTGGATGTCGGCGGACTGCTGCCCGAGGTGCTGGAGCGGGCGCACCGAAGACTTTCCCAGACGCACAGTCTGCTGGGTAACCATGCGGCGATCCTGCGGGCGTTGAGGTGTGATGGGAAGGCGACGCGGCGAGTTCTGGATATCGGGTGTGGGCACGGTGGGTTGCTGGAGAAAGTGCGGCGGCAAATGGGGGCGGATGTGCTGGGTGTGGATCTGCGGCCGCCAGAGGATGGCGTGAGGGAGTTCCCGATTCTCCAACTGGACGCCGTGCGGGAGGCTCTGCCGCGGGCCGATGTGGCCGTGAGTGTATGCCTGGTTCATCACCTGCGCGATGAGGAGTTTATCGAGATGATCCGGAATGTCGGTCGGGCTTGCCGGCGGTTCGTGATTCTGGACCTGGTGCGGCATCGTGTGCCGCTGGCACTGTTCACCGCGTTCGCGCCGCTGTGCTTGCCGAGAGTGAATGTGCTGGATGGGCGCCAGTCTATCCGGCGGGCGTACACGCCGGAGGAGTTTCGCGCGTTGATCGCGCGGGCGCTGTCGGGGACCGGCGGGAGTTTTCGACACAGTGTGGCGCCCCTCTGGATCCGGCAAACGGCGGATATTCGCTACTGAATCCGGACGGATACGGCTGCATGGCGGAGGTGGAATGGCGCTTTGAATTGACATGAGATCCTGCGGGCAGGGGCGGCACTCAGCGGCTACCCGTTGGCATGCCCGAGGATGAGCCGAGGCGACGGAAGCCGCGACGCACGGGCCTCTGCGTGCTGCATCAGATGGCAAGCCGATGCCTGGGATCTCTGATTCACTATCATCCTGCATCCACTGGCGCATCTTTGGTCGCCAACCGAAACGAACTGCGGCTCAAGCCGCCGTGGGTTTAGGAGGATCTGGTTGCCGCACCGCTCTGCAGGGTTGCCAGCATCTTTAGCTGTTCCTGTGCGGCTGCGGAAGACGAGGCTGGATTTTGCCCGGTGATCAAATTGCCATCAACTTGCACAAAGGATGCCCAGTCCGGGCCCTTCGCGTATAGACCACCAAGGCGCTTCAATTCATCCTCAACCAGGAATGACACCACCTTCGTCAGTTGGACCGCTTGCTCCTCCGTATTGGTGAATCCCGTCACGCGCTTTCCTTTTACCAGCGGAGATCCGTCTTGTGCCTTTACATTGCGCAGCGCTCCCGGCGCATGGCACACGAGAGCGACGGGATTGCCGGCGGCATACATCGACTCGATGAGCGCGATCGAGTGCTTGTCCTCGGCCAAGTCCCACAGCGGTCCGTGTCCACCCGGATAAAAGACCGCGTCGAAGTCTTCGGCCACCACAGTGGAGAGCTTCACCGTTGTTGCGAGCGCCGTCTGCGCGTCGGCATCTCGCTTGAAGCGTTCAGTGGTTTCTGTCTGCGATCCGGGCTCCTCGCTCTTCGGATCGATCGGAGGCTGTCCTCCCTGGGGAGATGCCAGCGCGATGTCCGCACCTGCATCACGGAACACGAAGTAGGGGGCGGCGAATTCCTCCAGCCACAATCCGGTCTTTTTCCCCGTGTTTCCCAGCTCACTGTGCGACGTTAGGACCATCAAGATCTTCATATCTGCTCCTTCCCTGTTGTTCGTAACTACACTGTTAGCGTGAATTGGGCCAAGTCGTAGATGCCGAGTTCCTTCTCCAGCTTCGCCACCGCGTCGACGTTCTTCTCAAAACCATCGCCGTGGAATAGTTGGTTCTCCTTCTTCTCGAACTCTTCACCCAACGCGTCGTATTCGTGTTCGGAGACGATCTTCCGGAACGCAGGAAACAGGATCGTATCTTCGCGGGCCTCGTGCGGCTCATACATGCGGACGAACTGGTACAGCATGTTCCGAAGGTTCGCGCGCTGCCTGGCCTCCTTGAGTACTGACGGGCTGGCCAGTTGGATGGTCCGATCGGTCAGTACACGGCCCTTCTGATGTTGCTGGTTGAGAACGTCGACCAGATCCACCAGTTTGTTCGCCTTGCGGAACCGGGGGAAGAGATAGTCTTCTTCCAGCTTCTCGTGATAATCCTCAACGAACGCCCGGATCAACTTCGCGGAAGAAATTATCACATCTGGAGGAAAGTCCCGCTTACTATCGATCCGATTCATGATTGCCCGATAGATGAGCAGAACACGCTTCAGCACGCCATGTTCGCGCATCAAATCCTCGGCCAACGAGATCTTTTCATTCTCGTCACCCTTCTTGGTAGCCGCCCGGCCCTTCCCTTGTGCGACGAGACGAGGCGCGGTTGACAGCGCAGCCATCCCTCCAATCAGAAGTCCTGCATTTCGAAGCCATCCGCGTCGTGGTTCATCCGTTTCATCTGAGTTATCCTCCTTCAACAGTTCGTTTCATTTGCGCTGAGACAAATAGCGGAACAGTCTTGCGTCCACCGACCACGGCCCAGCTCCAACGATTAACACGAATATGAGTCCAAGCAGCATGGAGACGTCGGTGCGTGACTCATGTGCGGCCGCCCAGAAGCCCTTGTCGAGCAGCATCGGAACTTTCGTCGTTGCGATGGCGACCGAAATATCCATGAGCAACGGGACCGCTGATAATCGCGTCAGTAAACCGAGCAGGATGAACGCGCCGAAAGCGATCTCGACCACACCTACAAAAGGGGCCATGATAAGAGGCTCCGGTATGCCGATCTTCGCAAAGCGGCCCACACCCAGAGACTCAGAGAACAGAAACTTCTGAATCCCCTCTGAGAAGAACACTGCGCCGGCGAGAATCCGAATCAAAATCGTTGTTGCCGGTGCGCTCGATCTGGTCAGTCTCTGAAACGCGACCATCAACCGCCCCTTCATCTTATCCAGCCGTTTTGGATTCTTACTCAAGATAAGCCCTGTCATCAGCGAATTAGCCGCGATCATCACGATCGAATGCAGCGTTGTCGCGACATTGTACGCCTCAAATGAAAACAGCGTCACGATATGGCGCAGCACGTTCATGCCATATAGCGTTGGAGTCTCTGTCTTTGGCTCGTTCCATGTCTTCCTGACTGTCGAAGAAAACGCAAAGAGGTCGATGCTGACAGCGATGACCACGGAAATGGTTGGGTCTTTGGTCAAGAGCCAAGGAATAATGCCGACGATGGCAATGATTAGGCAATACGTATCAATTCGTCGTATGTTCTTAAAGCCATACTTGAGCGACAATAGGAAAATGATGACAGTGAATATCTCGGACGCCGC
>JADGNP010000611.1 GCA_017883425.1 Candidatus Sulfotelmatobacter sp.
ATGCACTCATCGGGCAGTGAGAGTTCGGGTTATGCGATCCACGAGGTCGTGAAGTGGACCGACTGAGAAAGCTCGCAGTGGCGAAGCTGCTCTACGGGTTGCTCTTCGTGGGCCTCCTGCCACTTCTGCTAGTGATCTGGGCGGCCAAAACGCGGGATGTTGTCCCGTTGCGGGCAGTGCATTCTTTTTTGTGGGGACTGATTACGGCCGGAGTTGGGCTGTTATCGATGGCTTTGGGAACAGCGTCGCTTTGGTGGCTTGGCGGCGGCTTGCCGATGAACGCGTTTCCTCCTCCACGCTATGTTTCCGGCGGAATCTACCGCGTGTTCTCCCACCCCATCTATGTCGGGTTCGCGTTGGTGTGCGTGGGAGTCGCGGTCGCCGTGGGGACGGCGAGCGGGTTATGGCTGGTGTCGACGACCGTGATCCTCGCTAGTGCGGCGCTGGTTCTCGGATATGAACTTCCCGACATGCACGCACGCTTCGGCGATGCACTTCCGGAACAACGTTTGCTCCCGCCAGACGATCGATCTCAGCCGACGTCTCTGGAGCGGTCACGCTGTTACCTGACTGTACTGTTGCCTTGGTTGGTTCTGTATGAGGCTGTGATCGCGCTGGGAATTCCGGCGGACGCGAAGATTGCCTATCTCCCGTTTGAATCGCGTCTGGGGGTGTGGCCATGGACAGAAATTCTTTACGGCAGCGTCTACGTAGTCGTGGTGCTGGTTCCGCTGCTAGCCCGAACGCGGCATGCACTTCGCTGGTTCTCAAGTCGAGCCTTGCTCTCGATGGCGATCGTCTTCCCCTTATATCTGGCAGTGCCGCTGATCGCTCCGCCGCGCCCGTTCGCTTGGAACGGAGCCTTGGGAACCCTGTTGAATTTCGAACGCGCTCACGACAGTGCCACGGCGGCGTTCCCTTCCTACCACGTCATATGGGCCTTCCTGGCCGCCGCGATCATGGGCCGAAAGCCTTGGCAAAGGCGGCTGTGGCAGCTCTGGGCACTTCTGGTGTCGGTGAGCTGCGTGACCACAGGGATGCATGCCCTGGTGGATGTTGTCGCCGGTTTTCTCGTCGTCTGGGTAGTCGTGCGGATGGAGCGGGTCTGGTCATTCCTGCGCAACCTATCGGAATCCATTGCAAACTCCTGGAAAGAGTGGCGAATCGGACCAGTGCGGGTCATAAACCACGGAGGCTACGCGGCTGCCGGAGTATTCCTCGGATTCTGGATTCTGGACACACTGCTGGGACCGGGCAAGAGCGTGATCCCAGTCGCCATCTTCCTGGGTGGAACAATCGGAGCCGCACTCTGGGCGCAATTCATAGAAGGCTCGCCAGCTCTGTTGCGGCCATTGGGATTCTATGGAGGCGTGATCGGTACATCGGTTGGTGGAGTGGCCGCTGCGTGGTTGTCTGGCGTTAGTATCTGGCAGGTACTGAGCGCGTTGGTGGTCGCTGGTCCGTGGATTCAAGGAATTGGTCGGCTGCGCTGCCTGGTTCAGGGATGCTGTCACGGTCGCCCAGCGAGCGAGCTCTTGGGCATCCGCTATGAGCATCCTCGTTCCCGGGTCTGCCGGATGGCCTCGCTACGGGGCATTCCGATTCACCCCACGCCGTTGTACTCGCTGCTGTGGAATGTCGCCATCGCTCTTGTCGTGACGAGGCTGTATCTGCTGCACACGAGGGCAGCAATGGTTGGCGGAGTGTACCTGATCCTCACCGGTATTGGGAGATTTGTGGAAGAAGCTTACCGCGGAGAGCCTCAAACGCCGATATTTTGGGGTCTGCGGCTATACCAGTGGATTGCCATCGTCACCGTGTTTCTGGGTGCAGCGATCACAACTTTGGTGAGAACTCCTCTTACCCCCGAACCGATCATTCACCTCTCTTCGATCTTTGTTGCATTGGCCTGCGGAATTGCCGCGTGGTTCGTCACTGGCGTCGACTTTCCCGAATCGAGCCGCAGATTTGCACGGCTGAGCTAGGCCTCCCAAATCGAGTGTCCTACGTGGTTTACCCCAACTCACCGAATACCGACGGGAGGTAACTTCCAGTCTTCCGGGCTGAAATAGATCGTTGTCACGCATCCGTCTACTTCGCCGGTACCCAGTAAACCTCTTCCTTGACGGCTCCCTTGTCGGTAAACCCGCGCCGCTTCAAGATTGCCTTGCTGTGCTCGATCATCTCCGGATGACCGCACAGGTACGCCATGGTGTTGCTCGCATCCAGCTCCCAATGATCCGCATATTTCCGCAGAATGTCATCCGCCCGCCCGATTTCTCCCGGCCAATCTGCGTGATCCCAAGGACGGCTGACCGTCGGGACATACTTGAACCACGGCAATTCTTTATCAAACCAATTCAGTTCTTCGAGGTACCCGAATTCCCACGGCCGGCTCGCGCCATTCAGCAGGAACAGTTTGTGGGTGCCGTCGAAGCGGCCCTCTTTCCAGTCTTTGTAGAGCGTGCGTACGTAGCTCACAAATGGAGCCACGCCCGTCACCGTCGAGATCAACAGATGATTGGTGCGGCCATTCTGCGTATCCAACGAAAAACGTCCCTTGGGTACCTTGCGCATGAGCAACTGATCGCCGGGTTGCATCTTGTGCAGCAGGGGGGTCAGGGCACCTTCTGGCACGAGTTCGAAGAAAAACTCCACTTCATCTTCCGCGGTCGATGATGCGATCGAATACGGACGCTCGACGCGCTTCCCGCCTGCCTCAACTCCCAGCGTCGCGTACTGCCCCGGGACGAAATGGAACTCGCCTCCGCTGCGGATGCGGAACATCCACAGGTCGGGAGCGAAATCGACGCGCTTGGTAATCTGTGCGCGGTAGAACTTCTCGTCAGGAATGGTCATCTCACGCTGCCCTCAGCTGTTCAAACTTCCGTTCAAAAATCCCGAAGCGTCCAGGGAACTGGACGCCGCGGCGCTCGATTCAGCGGGATTGGTTGGTTGAATCGTACGCCCGGCCTTCTCGGTTGCACGCCAGCTTCCACCCGAACAGTCGTACGATCCATCTGAGTTGCGATATCCTAGCCGGAATGGGCCGTTTTGTGAAGGCCTTTCATCGCCAACCTTGTGGCCGAGTCAAGTCTATTTACCGCGACGGTTAGAAAGTTGGAGAGGTTCTACGGCCGCCCCAAGCTGCCGACGATCACTGATCCTCTGGAACTCATACTGCTCGAGAACGTTGCCTACCTTGCCGACGACGAAAAGCGTGGCGCGGCCTTCGCAGCTCTAAAAAAGAAAATCGGCACCCGCCCCGAGCAAATCCTTAAGGCATCGCAGAAACAGCTCGAAGAAATTACACGCCTAGGCGG
>JADGNP010000135.1 GCA_017883425.1 Candidatus Sulfotelmatobacter sp.
CGGCCGGGCCTGGTCGTGGTCGGCAACGCCATGTCGCGGGGCAACGTTGAACTGGAACACCTCCTCGACCAGCGCATTCCATTCTGTTCCTTGCCGCAGTTGTTGCACGACGAGTTTCTCCGCGGCAAAGAAGTCTTGGTCGTGGCCGGAACCCACGGCAAGACCACCACGACTTCCATGCTGGCATGGATCTTCCACTCCGCCGGTCTGCAATCGTCGTTTCTGATCGGCGGCATCGCCGAAAATTTCGGTTCAAGCTTTCACATCGGAGCAGGCAAGCACTTCATACTGGAAGGCGACGAGTACGACACCGCTTTCTTCGACAAGGGCCCGAAGTTCCTGCATTACTTTCCCGACTCGGTGATTCTGACCTCGGTCGAGTTCGATCACGCCGATATCTACAAAGATCTCGATGCGGTGGAGACTGCGTTCAAGCGCCTGGTGAATCTGATTCCACGCCGCGGACGAATCGTGGCCTTTGACGGCTTCGCAGGCGAGCCCGCGGACAGCCCGAGTCTGGAGCGTTGTCTCGCCAAGGCCTTCTGCCCCGTGGAGCGCTACGGCGCCGGGCCGCGTGCGAACTGGAAGGTCACGAACCTGCGCCTTGAACCTACACGCACTTCCTGGACCGTGCTGCACGATGGCCAGCCGTGGGCCGACCTCGAATTTTCGCTAGCCGGAGAATACAACGTCTGGAATGCCACAGCCGCGGCCGCGCTCGCGGCTTCCTGTGGCGTTCCGAAAGATGCGATTGCCGCCGCGCTGAAGACCTTCAAGAGCGTGAAGCGTCGCCTCGAAGTGAAGGCGCAAGTGAACGGCATCACCATCATCGACGACTTTGCTCATCATCCCACGGCGATCGCGGGAACCCTGAAAGCACTGCGCGCACGCTACCCGGGCGCACGCCTGTGGGCAATTCTGGAACCACGTTCCAACACGCTGCGTCGCCGGGTTCTGCAAGATGACCTGGCGCGCAGCCTGGCGCAGGCCGACGAAGTGATCGTGGCGGGCGTGTTCCGATCGGAAGCGGTCCCGGAAAATGAACGCCTCGAGTTGCCCGCCCTTGCCGCAGAAATCGAGCGAAACGGCCGGCGGGCGCGTCTTCTCGCCGATGCGGACGCAATCGTGCAGAGCATCGCTCCTGAGATGCGGAACGGCGATGTCGTGGCGATTCTTTCCAATGGCGGCTTTAGCGGAATTTATGAGAAGCTTCCGGCGCGTCTGCGGGAATTGGCAGGGAACCGATGAATTTCTTTCTCCGACTTAAGCGCACTCTGCACCTCGCGCTTGGCGTCGCAATTTTCTCTGTACCTTTCAGCTTAATCGCACAGTCCCAGCCCCCCATCTCGTATACGGTCGCTCTCTCCTCACCAGACCAGCATCTGGTAGAAGTGCAGATCATCCTGGCTGCGGGTGCTGCTCAGCGAGAACTCCAGCTTCCCGTTTGGAATGCCCTGTATCAGGTTCGCGACTTCGCCCAGTACGTGAACTGGGTCCGCGCGAAAGATCGTTCCGGCCATCTGCTCCCGGTGCGCGAACTCGACAAGAGCCGTTGGGAGATTCCGGGCGCGCAGGGTGGCGCGATTGTGGAGTATCAAATCTACGTCGATTCGCCCGGCCCGTTCGGCGCTCAGCTGAACACTCATCATGCCTTCTTCAATCTGGCGCAGATTCTGATGTATGCGGTGGACGCGCGCTCTGCCCCGCTGAGTGTGCGTTTCAGCCATATTCCCGAAGGCTGGCACATTGCCACTCCGCTAGCATCGGCCACCGCTGGCGAGTTCAGCGCCGCGAATTATGACCGCTTGGTCGACTCGCCCGTCGAGATCGGCAACTTTCAGGAGTCCGACTTCGACGAAGCCGGCGGCCATTTCCGCGTAGTGGTCGACGCCGACGCCACCGACTACGACATGGCGAAGATCGTTTCCGCGCTGCGCAAGATTGTCGCCGCAGCCACCGGTTGGATGAGCGACCGTCCCTTCGACACCTACACCTTCATTTATCACTTCCCGCGAGGGCCGGCAGGCGGCGGCATGGAGCACGCCTTCTCGACGGCCATCGATCTGAACGCAGACGTGATGAAGCAATCTCTGGACGCTCTAACCAGCGTGACCTCGCACGAATTCTTCCATCTGTGGAACGTCAAACGCATCCGCCCGCAAACCCTCGAACCAGTGGACTACACCAAAGAAAATTACACGCGGGCGCTATGGTTCAGCGAAGGCGTCACCAGCACCGCCGAGGGCACCATTCAGTTGCGCGCCGGCCTGCTTGATGAAAAGCAATATCTCTACCGCCTCGGCGAGCAAATCACAGAACTCGAGCGGCGCCCGGCGCACCTCACGCAGTCGGCCGAAGCGTCAAGCCTTGAAGCCTGGCTGGAAGGCAACGGTTATTACCGCCGTCCTGAGCGCAGCATCTCGTACTACAACAAAGGCGAACTGCTGGGCGTGTTGCTCGACCTTGCGGTCCGCGAGGCCAGTCACGGGCAGGCATCCCTTCGCGAAGTCCTGCAATGGATGAACGCGAACTACGCAAAGAAAGGCCGCTTCTTCAACGATTCTGAAGGCGTTCGCGAGGCCGCCGACGCCGTCAGCCACGCCGACCTGACTTCGTTCTTCACAAAGTATGTGGCCGGAACGGAAGAGATTCCGTGGGATGATTTCTTTCGCTCGGTCGGTTTGCGCGTGGAGGCCATCACGAGCACCGTGCCCGATGCCGGGTTCGTCGCATCCCGCAACTTTGATGGCCCGATGTCGGTCGCAGCAGTTACGCCCGGCAGCGCTGCCGAGCATGCCGGTCTGCAGGTGGGCGACATCATCGTTGAACTGCAGGGCAAGCCCGGCGCTCAGGAATCTCGCCAGGAGTTGGCGCGGCTGAATCCCGGCGACACGCTCACTGTGAAGGTTCGATCGCGCCGCGGCGGTGAGCGCGAACTGAAATGGAAGGTCGGCAGCCGTCAGGAAATCTCCTACGAAGTGAAGGACCTCGACCAGGTCACAGCCCAGCAGCGGGCGCGCCGCATGGCCTGGCTGAAAGGCGAAGCGCAGGGTGCCCCAGACGCAACCTCCGAAGCCGCACCAACAGGGGCTACACCAAAATGATCCGCACCATCCTCATGCTGATTTTCTGGGCGCTAACCGCTCCCGCGGCTGCGATCATCGGCTTCCCAGCCAGCTTCATCATGGGCGACGTCCGCGTCTTATATCGCATCTTCATGTGGGGAGCCTGGACCGGGGTGTGGATCACCGGCGTGCGTGTCGAAACCGTCGGACTCGATCAGTTCGACCACTCCCGCAGCTACATCTTCATGACGAATCATGTCTCGAACCTCGACGCGCCGATTCAAATCCCGCTGATTCCCAGGCGCACGTCGGTGATGGTGAAGAAAGAGCTGTTCAAAGTTCCTATCCTCGGCCGCGCCATGCGCATGGGATCGCTCGTGCCTGTCGACCGTGGCAATCGCGACGCCGGCATCGAAGCCGTGCGCGCCGCGAAGTCGGTCATCGGGCAGGGACTCAACATGACCATCTACGTGGAAGGCAAGCGCTCGTTCGATGGCAAACTGCTCCCCTTCAAGAAAGGCCCGTTCTACCTGGCTGTCGAGTGCGGAGTTCCCGTAATCCCGATCACGATCGTTGGCACGCACTACACCATGCCGAAGGCAAGATTCGCCATCCAGCCGGGATTGGTGAAAGTGATTTTTCATCCGCCGATTGAGCCGAAGGATTTCGGCAGCCGGGATTGCCTGATGGAAAAAGTCCACGCCGCCATCGAGAGCGGCTTGCCGGAAGAATGTCGGCAGGGAGCGCCGTCAACCACCGAGGGTACGGAGGCGCGCGGAGGAACAGCCTTCGCGTAGTTTAGGAAGCTGCGGAAAAACTCACGATTCGTATCAGGCTATGCCTTCAGGCATAGCACAAGTGCTGGCTAGTCAATCACGCTTTCAGTCGCCGCAGCGCGGAATACGAGCTTTCCCGCAGCCTCTTAGTTTAGAGCAGTTCTCGATTTGCTGTATAGGGAAGGCAGGAACGGGAAGGGCATGGCTTCAGCCGTGCCGCCAGGAGCTGCAACGGGTTTCGGCTTTAGCCGCTGAGGGTGCACTCTCTACACCATCGCGAGAACTGCTCTAGGTGCTCCCCTGTGAATCCCTGTGTCCTCTGTGGTTATTCTCGGTTTTTCTTGCCCCGTACCGCCCGCGCAATCTCCGGCAACCGGGGCAGGATCGCCGAATATTTCAGCCACAGTTTGTGATCCACGGCCGGCGCCCCGCTCACTAGCGCGCCGGCGGGAATGTCGTGAGCAACCCCACTCTGCGGCGTGACGATTGCGTTATCCCCGATTTTGCAGTGGCCCACGACCCCGACCTGCCCCGTCAGAATGACCCGGTTCCCGATCTCGGAGGATCCCGCCAGCCCGACCTGCGCGCACAGTAACGCATCTTCGCCGACGTGCGACCCGTGCCCCACCTGCACCAGGTTGTCGATTTTTGCCCCGCGTCCAATATGGGTTTCCCCGACGCTGGCCCGGTCGATGCACGAGTTGGCCTGCACTTCCACGTCATCTTCAATCACCACCGGCGCGGGCTGCGGAATCTTGTGCCAGCGTCCCTCCGCAGTCTTCGCGAAGCCGAAGCCGTCCGCCCCAATCACCACACCGTTCTGTAGAAGCACGTTATTGCCGATGCGGCAGTTCTCGCGCACCACCGAGTGCGCGTGGGCAAAAAGATCATCCCCGATCCGCACGCCGCGGTAAATCACCACGTGGGCCAGCAGCACCGCGTTCGCCCCGATCTCGACATCCTCATCGATCACAACATACGGTCCAATATGAGCATTCGCCCCAATCCGTGCACTCGCAGCCACGACCGCGGTGGCATGCACCCCGGGGGCATACCGTAGAGGCGGGTGAAAAAGCTCCAGCGCCCGCGCAAACGTCAGATAAGGATCCTTCGCCCGCAACATGGCCGCCGAGATAGCAGGGAAGTCCTCGCCCACAATGACGGCCGAAGCCCGCGTGGTCCGCGCCGCCGCCGCATATTTTGGGTTGGAGACAAACGTGAGTTCCCCGGGCCCAGCCAGTTCAATCCCATTAAGCCCGCGAATCTCCGTCTCCGGAGACCCATTCTCAAGACGCACTTCAAGAGCCGAAGCAATCGCAGAAAGTTTCATGGAAGTGGAGTGATGCACGTAAATCGTACACCAGCGCCCGATCTCACAGAGCACAGAGAAGCGCGTTGTGCAGGGTCGCCCATTTCTCGCGATGCCGCTTGCGCCAGAAGTGAGGCTTTCGGCTGATGCTCTGCCCAAGACAATCCATTTACTGAACGTACAGATAAAGCGGCGTGGTACGCGTCAATCCTCCGCCAGTAGCAGTTATCGTGATATTGAAGTTGCCGGTGGGGGTGCCAGTGGTTACGACAAAGTTGACGGCGTTCGAAGGGCCGCCTCCGGGAGTCGGATTTGTCACCACCACAGGAAGTTGCGCCACCGTAGCCAATTGGCTTGTCGAAGGAGAGATGAACATCTGAGTTGAGCTCAAGTACCCCCCGGCTACAACGCCTCCCAATGTCAATGTCGAAGTACTCATGAAGTTTGTACCGTTAACCGTGACGGTATTAATTTGCGAACCAGTCGCCACCTGCGATGGGCTCAGCGACGTAATAGACGGTACCGGATTGTTGGGGGGTGGCGGGGGCGGAGGAGGAGGAGGTGAGCTGCCTCCTCCGCAACTCGGCAAGGTCAGCATGATTGCCAACGCCATCAACCCGACCGACAGTCCTCGCTTGCGTGGGGTCGAAAGACCGATCAAACATGCACCCATCAAAAACACGCCCGCCAGCGAAAGCCAGACAGTTCCCATCTTCGCGGCTCGCAGCTCGCGACGCGACTGCCCCATCGCCGTCGTCGTGATCGTCAGCGTAGTCGAAACCCATTGACTTGGATCTGCGGTCACCGAAGTTGGGCTGAACGTGCAAGTTGTTTCCGCGGGCAATCCGGAGCAGCTGAAATTGGTGACCGTCCCCGCGAAGCCCGCCATGGAGCCAATACTGAAAGTTACGTTCTGCGACTGGCCAGCGGTGAGCGTTACTTGAGACGGATCCGTATTTTCGTAAAAGTCCGGCATTAAAATGCTGGCATAACCGGATGAGTCGGGATAGTTACTGTCTCCGCTGTAATTGGCAGTTACGCCGTATCCGTCGGTGACGGTAAAGGTCGCAGAAGCCCGGCACGCGTAATTGCCGTTGCTGTCCGTCGTATTCGTACACGTTGTCGGTCCCGACAGAGTCGATGAATTGTTGACAAAAGTAATGGTTCCACCCGGATAGGCCTTCTTGTTGCCGCCAGACACCAAAGCTGTGACCGTCGCCGTGCCTCCATAGTTAACGGTCTGCGACGCTGGCGTCATCGTCATATTGGGAGTCGGATAGAGGACCGTGATGTTGGCAACCGCTGACGTAGAGCTGCTGTAATTCGCATCCCCGCTGTACGACGCCGTGATTGCATAGTTTCCGGGAGACGAAAACGCGTTCGCGTCACTGTCAAACCAGACATACATCCCCGCGAAAGACCCGTAACCTCCATTATTCGAACTGTAGTAGTACGACCCTCCGGTTAGAGCCTTTCCGTTAGCATAGAAAGTAATGGTCCCGGTTGGCGCCACGCCGTAGCTGGTTGTATTCACAGTAGCGCTGATGGATGCAGATTGACCCACCGTCACACCGTAAGCATACGGAGCCGGCATTGAGGTGGCTGCCGGAGTTACCGTGATCGCTACGGATGCAGAGCCGGTATTGTAGTTTGAGTCGCCGCTGTATTGTGCTGTCAGGGTATGCTTCCCAGTCACCAGGATGAACGCTTGCGCGGGTGTTTGAATGAATGCGTTCTTATCGAGCGTGTACGGTCCGTTCCCCAGCGAAACGCTGCCATCGCTCAGACTGATAGTTCCCATCGGGCAGGTGATTTGCCCAAAGGGTGGAGGATTGCAGATTTTTCCGCTCGCGTTCTCCACGCCCGCAAGTAGCGTGTATGGATCGTCGTACTTAACCGTCGTGACACTAGCACCACCAAGCTGAAGCCCGGGGAGGTATACGGTGCTGTTCTCCTTGCTCACCGTGACGCTCACGGAATTGGAATAGCTGCCGCCGTAGGTACCATCGCCACCGTAGTGCACGATCACGTCGTAAGTGCCCGCCGGCAGTAGGCTGGTGTTGCCGGAAACAGATCCTCCACTCAAACCGAAGAAGTCGATGGCTTGGCCGGCGGTGGTTCCGGGGCCGACATCCACGAGCAGAGCTGCATTGCCCGTAGCAGCGGTCGGACTGATGGCGATATTGACGGGTACCGCAGTCCCGTGAGTGACATTGATGGGATTCCCGTTGTTCAGCGCGAGTGTCGAAGTCGTGGCCGTGAACGTCGCCTTGTTCCAGTTGTTGACGAGGTTGGCAACGTCAACCGATCCGAGTCCCGTGGCCAAATCATATGCCGTCGTGGTGCTGTATCCCGTCAATATGCCGTAACTATCACCCGATGTGTTTGTTTTGCAGTTTGGAGTGCCTGTGATACACGGCCCGCCAATGGTTGAACCGGACGGAATGTCGTGAAAGGCGTTCGCCTGTTTGCTCGCGAGCTTATAGAGCGCGAAGCCCGGAACTCCCTGTGGTGATCCCATCTTCTGGTTGACTAGAGCCATGATTCCCGCAAAGGCCGGCGAAGCTACAGAAGTGCCGCCGTATCCCGCAAAACTGTTCAGAGTACACACGCCTCCGGTCTGATCCTGTTGGCACACGACATAGAAACTGCCGAGGAACCCGTTGCTTGCGAACATCGAAATATCGGGAAGATCGCGCAATTGATCCGTCTGTGTCCCTGTTCCGGTCTGCCATGACGGTTTTGCGTAACCGCTCGTACAACTGCCCACTCCGTGGGTGTTTACGACGCAGTTACTCGGGCCACCGCTGCCGGCGACGGAGTTCACTCCACCTCCTTGGATCATTTGCGGGTTGTTGCACGCCTGCTCGGCGTTGCTTCCGTATCCCAACGTAACGGCGAGAGCGTTTGTGCAGGAATCGTTCCACGTTGTTTCTGGAATGTACCCCTTCGCGGATTGTTGAGTCGTCGCGTTATTCGAGGAATTCCAGTACGTGGACCCCTTCTTATACTGATTAAAATCCGTTCCTCCGACGGCAGCATTGAACGGCGTAGAGGCGATTCCGTTGACGTTCAGGCCATACTGCGCCGGTCCACCGGGGTTGTCACAACCTGCCGACCCATTGTCGCCCGAGGAGACAAACACGCTGATCCCTTGGGCCGCAGCTTGTGCCCAGATGGTGGAATAGAACTGATTTCCCGCTGTGCCCAGCCCCAGCTCGCACTCGCCATAACTTTCGCTTATTACTGAGGCCAGATTGTTCTCGACGATGTACACCGCGGAGAGGTCCACACCGTCGGTTGTGTTGGTGGACTGCGAGGTCACGAAGTTGATCAGCGCCTGTGGCGCGACCGCGCCAGACCACTGGATGTCGATATCGGCCTCGCCTTCGTCTCCATTGATTCCGGGATCTGGCCCGTTGAGTGTGACCGTCAGCTTGTTCTGTGGGACGCTGAGCCCAAATAGTGACCAGAAGTTCGTTGCGTCGGCCGGATTGACGTTGGTACGTCCGACGATCGCAACGGTCTGCCCGGTGCCATTGATGCCAGTATTCCACAGCGGCAATACGTCATAGATCGCAGCGAAATCATACGGAACCAAGCCATAACACGTCTGATTGCCGTAGCAGGAAAACGTGAAGTTCGGCTCTGCCGAAGTCAGTTGTTTCGTCTCCTCGGAATACGTCCCGACGAAATTGTTCATGGCCTTTCTCGGAAAAGTGTGGAGAGAGGCAATTCCTGCCACCGCTGGCGCGAGCGCAGCCGGGATCTGTGGGTCGTTGGCATTCGCCCAGTGCTCCTCGCCCTTCACCGTGTATTTATGAATCGTGGTGTGAAACGCTTCCTGCACCTGCCCGGCCGTACCGGAGAACTCCAGCACCGTCCGTCCTTTGGTCGTGCCCACCTGAAATCCATGCGACTGCAACCACGAAGTAATCGTCTGCAAGTCGCTGTCGGTTGGCCCGAACTGCGCGCCGTACTGCTCCGGCGTGACCCACTTGTGATAGTTCGGCGACGCCTTGTCCTGCTGATCGTCGAGCAACTTCCTGAGAGCGGTCTCCTGGTCAGCGCTGCGCTTGAGCACGAGCAGCATCCGCTCCATGGGCAGGCTGGCCGGAGCCGTGCCGAGATCGAACTCGGCCCGCGCCAGCGGATGTGTATTGCCCTTCAGGGTGGTGAGCCGCGACTCATCAATGGTCTGTGTGATCAGCGGGCGCACGGCCGTGGCCGCTGTCTGCGCCGCTTCCTGTCCTTGCAGCGGAACGCCGACCGTCACCGCAAAGACAATGGCTGCGATAAGAGTAGAAGGGATGGCGGGAGAAAGATAATAAAGACACGACACCGGGATCGCTCGCATGGAGACACCTGTGATCGAGATCGATGGCACCCACTGCAAGCCGAACGGACTGGAGGAAGGAGGGGTCCGATCGTCTCTTCGCCAGGCCCATGGCCTGTGTGGACTTCATACCCTACATCAACCCTTCCCCCGATTTCAACGCATTTCAGGGGACTTCAATCATCCCCCCCGCCGTCCTGGCCGCCCGCCCACAACATATCCGCGGCGGGCTGTACTAGTGAGTCTTTCCGTGGCATTACCTGGTGGCATACTGACAAGACATCGATAAATCTGGGGGTTTTCATGACAAGCAGGATCGCAGGAGTGTGGGTGGCGTTCGTTTTGGCAGCGGCCGCCCTGGCAACGGCTCAGACGTATACCATCACCGATATCGGCGTGCTCAAGGGCGACAACGAAAGCAGCGGCTTCTGGATTAACAATCTCGGCGAGGTCGTCGGCTGTTCCGACACGCAGACGGTCCAGGGTTATCCCTGTACCGGACTGGTTGCCGGCCAGCATGCGTTCTCCTGGACCAAGAGCGGTGGAATCAAAGATCTGGGCACGCTCTCCGGAGCCACCGTGAGCGGCGCCATCGGCCTCAACGATTCCGGCACCGTCGTTGGCTATTCCAACGTCAAGGGCCAGCCCGCCACCAATTTTGTCGCCGTTCAGTGGTCCACGACGGGAGCCATCACCAGCCTCGGCACGCTCTGGGGAGGCTCTTCCAGCGCTGCCTTCGAAATCAACTCCGCCGGCGTGGTCGCCGGGGATTCATTCCTCAGCAGCGGTGTGGTCAACGCCACCAGTTGGACCAGCAAGAAAATCAAAAACCTGGGCGCCTTATCCAAAGCAATCTTTACGGCCGGACTCGACATCAACGACAACGGCTACATTGTGGGTGAGTCGGTATTCGGCTACGGCCCGCCGTTCACCTCGCACGGCTTCCTGTGGAATGGTTCCACCATGAAGGATCTCGGCACGCTCACGGGCGGCGTTACCAGTGTGGCCAACTCCATTAATACCTCTGGAGTGATCGTCGGCCAGTCCGATGGCACCAGCACCGGCGGCCATTGGCATGCCGTCTTGTGGAACACCTCCGACAAGATTCAGGATCTGGGAGTGCTCCCCGGCGGCACCTACAGCATCGCCTTCGGTGTGAACGATTCCAGCGTGGTCGTCGGCTACGGCAACCTTTCGAACAACGCCGCCCGTGCCATGGTCTGGACCTCCACCGGGGGTATGAAGGATCTGAACTCCCTCATCCCGGCAGGTTCCGGATGGGTGCTGATCAACGCCAACGCTATCAACAACGTCGGCCAAATCACCGGATATGGCACCAAAGGCGGCCATAACCACGCCTTCCTGCTGACGCCGTGAACTGATTGAGCGGCTTGGGGGCAGGTCGCGAGTACTGAAGATTGATGGGGAGTGAGCCGTCTCATTCCTCGAACATCGGCACCTGCCGCTGATCCTTCGCCCCGCCGCGCTTTTGCCGCCGCGTCGCTCCGATCACCGCCAACACCGTCAACGACTCCAGCGCCGTGCGTGGGACAAAGATGCGCTGCGTGTTCGAGCGCTGGTCGGGAGGATTCACCAGAAATCCTTCAGGAGTGGTCTGCGTCAGGTCGGCGGGCATCAGCCCTTCCAGGATCTCGCTGTCCTTGAACCGGAGGCGCACCCACAGTCCCTCCGA
>JADGNP010000612.1 GCA_017883425.1 Candidatus Sulfotelmatobacter sp.
AAGCCTTCTGTTCGTTGTGCTCCACCTAGTGCTCGTGGTCGCGTGGCTGCTGATAAATAGCGGCAAGATTCCCAGCGCACGACCGTTCGACCCTTACCCGTTCTCGTTCCTCGGAGTGATCGTTGCCGTGGAGGCGGTCATTCTCTCCAGCTTCATACTCATGCGTCAGAACCGCATGATGCGCCGAGGGGAGCGTCGGGACCACCTGAATTTGCAAGTTGACTTGTTGGCAGAGAAGGAGATCACGAAGCTGTTACAGATGGTGCGCGCACTTTGCGGGCATATGGGCCTTCAGAACATCATGGCGGATAAGGAGATCCGTGATCTTAGCCAGAACACCTCTATTGAGTCGCTCAGTCAGACATTGGAGGATCGGCTGCCGGGGACATAAGGGTCAACCACCCTCAGCAACAACAGGACGTAGACAGTTTCACTGTCCCGGCTCATGCGGAGAGAAGATAGTGGGAAGGCATGGCTGCCGGATTACGCCAACTCTTTCCATTTCCAAACGGTCTTTTCGCAGACGAGGTCGGCGAGCCTCCCGACTTTGAATGGTTTCACGATGATTTCGTCCGCCTCCAGCAAGGATACCTGCACAGCAAGTTCGGGCATCGGAAGCTGGATGCCATTCTCAACTTCTTTCATAAATGGGGCACCAGTGCTCTTGCCGTCTCCACGGCGGTACCGATTCCGATGCCCACAAGCATGCTCTTCGCGGCCGCAGGTGCTTCCGACTACGGTGTCGGGAGATTTCTGACGGTAGTGATCATTTGCCGGAGTGTACGTTACACATTCATCGCGATCGTCGCCGATCACTATGGACGCCATTTCGTCCGTGTTCTGCGCCATCCGTCCCAATATTGGGGCTGGCTACTGCTGTTCGCGGCGGTCATCTTCAGCTTGATCATGGCTGGAATTCTGCTCAATCGAAGACTGACGGCTGCAAACATTGGGTGAAGCTCGCTGCCGTCCGCAGCTCTCCGCAAGTTCAGACCCTTTAGATTCTTCCCGGAGCTGGAAGCTAAAACGAAACTCTACTTGACTGCCCAGTAGCGGAGAATTAGCAGGTGGGACAACAGGTAGCAGATCCGACTCCGGTGCTATTTTGGGTATTCACAAGCCTGGGGCTTACGCGGATGGCGCAACCGGAACAGAAGCCTTGCGCACTTCTATTTGTCCATTGCGTGCGCGAACTTCAAGGCAGGGCTGTGGATGAACCGCGGGGCCATCCATTACACGACCATCCTCCAACGCAAAGCGGGAAGAATGATATGGGCACACGATGCTATCTCCTACAAGTTTACCTTCGGAAAGCGGCCCGCCAAAGTGGGAGCACGTGTCAGCCATGGCGAAGACACGGTCTCCGCGACGAACGAGCAGAACAGGCAGGCCTTGATACATCGCTTGGGTAGGTTTGCCGTCGGCCAATGTCGATTCAGGTAAGATGGCGACAAACTCATCGGGGAAGACTTGGCCATCTGTGCGATCGACGCCTACTCGATGTTCGTACACCATTTTGCCGCCCAGGTGCGACGCATAAGCCATAACCGCATATCCGAGAGCGCCGACGATGCGGCCGCTCCTGCGGGACTTGTTTCTTCGCAAAAGAAGGGACGTTACAAATAGTGCGGTGCTACCAAGGTTCAGCAGGCCGTGCCCTAATCCGAGGCGGCGCGCTGGAGGATCAACATCTGACCAATCCGTAATACCGGCTGCGGCAGCACCCGCAGCGCCGGCAATCCCAATTGCGATTGATGTGTCGGCGGCCACCGCAAACTCAGACCGGTCTAGTGCTATGTCCAGGAGATCAAACACCATCGCGACGGTCCAGGCGCCGGCGGGAACATCCTTGAGGACGACATGCAACGGTTCGCCCAACCAAGTTCCATTCAAGAAATTCCTGATCTTTTGTGCCGCTGGCCGTCCACCGGCGTACAGAGCTTTATCGAGTGCCTTCTGTAATCTTTCATCCACCGGGGGCTGTGGTGCCGGGCTCGATGAATCGCCGATTGGATCGACTTTCATGCCAGAGTCTTCGTTAACGTTTGAATTTTCCATTCTGCTCCCTATTCAGCATTCAACTCGATCAGTTCGCTGCAGATGTCGAAGGTTGGCGCAACCCGCGACCCTAAGATCGCCTAAGCTCGAAACCTACATGTGTTTGTGCGTTCATTCGCTTTGTACAACTGTGGACAGCTGTGGCCACCATGAAGCTGCCAATCGGACTCCGGTGGTCCAGATCTTGCGTAAGAACACTGATTCGAGGATGCAGTACATCTGAAGACCCCAACGCCAGACGTCTACCGTGTCAAGCGCCCGTATCGCTACTTCCCTTTGTCTCGCAACTCCTTACGATGCGCTCTAATCGCAAGCCTTATGTCGTTGCACTTGAGCCGTACAGCCCCAAGCGCATCCACCAGTCGAGTATATGCCGGATACAGCATGCTATGACGCGGCTTTGACAACTGATCGGCAGCAGCGAGTTCCTTGGCCCGGCACGCCTCAAAGGCTGCGAGCAGCCGACGGGTCTCGTCGTCTTGCGGGTGTTGCGCGTCTTGTGCCGTTGGGCACATGATTTACGAAACGAAACGATGAGTACTCACGGCATCTGTCGGACGCGGCGCACCCGCTGCGCCGGACCAACGCCAGGGCTGGCCGAGCGGCGGCCTCTTTGCGCGGTCTGCGTCAGGGGTTGCGCCGGGGTACGACAGGGGTGGTTGGGGAGCTTCATGCAGTTTGGGTATCGGATTATCAGTGATATGAGTCATATTTCATTGCTTCTTTCCAAAAGAGGCCAGAGCAGCGGCCTTCGGTGCGACTGTTCATGTCCTCAATAAATACAGCACAGGGCTGGAAAGAGTGGTTCGGCTGGTCCGGAATGCACAGTCCTGACAACCAAAGTAACTAAATGCGGCAGCTCGTGTTGTTGTTGGTTAACGCACGCAGCAGAGTGGGAGGTTACAACGCTGGAGGCGGTTATCGGACTACCTGGCTCGCCGTACCAGTCCAGCACCCAAACTGGTCTAATGTGATCAGACATCGGTCTTCGCCAGCTCTCATGTCACGTAGTGAAAAAGTGAGATGACCGTTACATTGGCCAGTCCAGCTTCCTCTTACAAGTGAGGTACAACATGGAAACCGTATTGATTGTTCCGCACGGGTCCCGGTCGATTAGAGTACCGTTGCCAGTCTTGCACTGCTGACATTGTCGTGCGAGGTGCTTATCAAGGGATGCGGCGGTCGAAGAGCCCGACGCTAGTCAAAAGGTATTACCCGCGTGACCAGCACATTCGCCGATTTCTCGGTCAATGGAT
>JADGNP010000613.1 GCA_017883425.1 Candidatus Sulfotelmatobacter sp.
AGAACAGCAGGTCCCTCCACTCCGCCGTCGCTGGCGCTCCGGCTCCGGTCGGGATGACAGGGCTGTTTGTTCAACTGGTCGATTGTTCAAAGCGGATTCGATGGGCCCTTAAACGCTTACTGTCTGCGCCTTCGTCGCCAGCAATTGCCTTAGCACGTACTGCAAGATCCCGCCGTTCGCGTAGTACAGCGCTTCCTGCGGCGTGTCGATGCGGACCAGCGCGTTGAATTCGATCTCAGGCTTGCCTTTCGTCGTGGCGCGCACTTTCACTTCGCGTCCGGCGGCGAAGTGCTCGACCAGGTCGCGAATGCCGCTGATCTCGAACACTTCCTCTCCCGTCAGCTTGAGCGATTCTGTATTCTGACCTGCCTGGAACTGCAGCGGCAGGACTCCCATGCCGATCAGGTTCGAGCGGTGAATGCGTTCGTAGCTCTCCGCGATCACGGCGCGCACGCCCAGCAAGGCCGGACCCTTGGCCGCCCAGTCGCGCGACGAGCCGGAGCCGTATTCCTTGCCCGCGAGAACGACCAGCGGCGTGCCCGCGGCGCGATACTTCTCCGAAGCGTCGAAGATCGACATTTCAGTTCCCGTGGGAAGGTGACGCGTAAATCCGCCTTCGGTCGCGACCAGCCTGTTGCGCAGGCGCACGTTGGCGAACGTGCCGCGCACCATCACTTCATGATTGCCGCGCCTCGATCCGTAGGAGTTGAAATCCGCCGGCTTCACGCCATGCTCCTGCAGGTATTTCCCGGCCGGACCGTCTTTTTTGATCGACCCCGCGGGTGAGATGTGGTCGGTGGTGACGCTGTCGCCGAGAACCGCCAGCACGCGCGCCTTCTTAATCTCCTTTACAGGGGAAGGCTTCACAGACATGTCGTCGAAATACGGAGCCTGCCGAATGTAAGTGGAATCCTTTTCCCACGCGTAGGTCTGGCCCTTGGGTACCGCCAACCCACGCCAGCGCTCGTCGCCCTGAAAGACGTCCGCGTAGGATTTCGAAAACATTTCCGAAGTGATCGACTGCTGCATGGTCTCGTCGATCTCGCGCTGCGACGGCCAGATGTCGGCCATGTAGACCGGCTGACCATCTCTGCCCTTGCCGATGGGGTCCTTGCGCAAGTCGATGTCAATGCGCCCCGCCAGCGCGAACGCCACCACCAGCGGCGGCGACATCAGGTAGTTGGCGCGCACTTCGGAGTTGATCCGTCCCTCAAAGTTGCGGTTTCCCGAAAGCACCGACGCGACCACCAACTCTTTCTCATCGATGGCCTTCGAGACTTCTTCGGGTAGCGGTCCCGAGTTTCCGATGCACGTCGTGCAGCCGTACCCGACAAGGTGAAACTTCAGCTTCTCGAGATACGGCGTCAATCCGGCCTTGGCCAGATAGTCGGTCACCGTTTTCGATCCGGGAGCCAACGAAGTCTTGACCCACGGGGGAACCGACAGCCCCTTCTCGACCGCCTTTTTCGCCAGCAGTCCCGCGCCAATCAGCACCGAGGGATTCGAAGTGTTGGTACACGACGTGATGGCCGCGATGACGACGCTGCCGTGCTTAAGCGCATCCTTCACCGAGGCCGCCACATGCTCATGAACGTTGGGATCTTCCACGCCAATGGCGGCGGGACTTCCGCCCTCCTGCTCCCATCGCCCGCTATTCGCAGCCGCAACCGGAGAAGCCGCAGTCTTCGCCGCAAGCGCCGCTGCGGATTTCGGTTTGATCAGCGAAGGCAGCGCTTGATTAAACGACTCACCCGCCTGCGAGAGCACGACGCGATCCTGCGGCCGTTTCGGCCCAGCCAGACTGGGCTCTACTGTGGCGAGATCAAGCGTGAGCAGTTCGGAGTATTCCGCCTCCGGAGTCTTGTCGTCGTGGAACAGTCCCTGCTCGCGGCTGTAAGCCTCGACCAGCGCGATCTGTTCTTCACTTCGCCCGGTAAGCCGCAGATACCGCAGGGTCTCTTTATCAATCGGGAACATTCCGCAAGTCGCCCCGTACTCCGGAGACATATTCGCAATGGTCGCGCGATCCGCCAGCGACAGGTCGCGAAGGCCGGGACCAAAATACTCGACAAATTTCCCCACCACGCCATGCTTGCGCAATATCTCAGTGACGGTGAGAACGAAATCGGTAGCCGTCGCGCCTTCGCGCAAACGCCCGGTAAGCTTTACGCCCACGACCAGCGGAATCAGCATGGAGACAGGCTGTCCCAGCATCGCCGCCTCGGCCTCAATCCCGCCCACGCCCCATCCCAGCACTCCCAATCCGTTGATCATTGTGGAGTGACTGTCGGTGCCGACCAGGGTGTCGGGGTATGCGGTGCGCTTGCCGTTGGCTTCGTGGACGAAGACGACACGCGCGAGGTACTCGAGATTCACCTGATGCACGATGCCGGTGTCGGGGGGGACGATGGCCAGGTTGCGGAAACCGGTTTGGCCCCAGCGGAGGAAAGAGTAGCGCTCTTTGTTGCGCTGGAACTCGAGGAGGGCGTTCATGTCGAAGGCATTGGGGGTGCCGAACTCGTCGACCTGGACGGAGTGATCGATGACTAACTCCACCGGTTGCAGGGGGTTGATCAGCGCGGGGTCGCCGCCCAGGGTCTGCATGGCGTCGCGCATGGCGGCCAGGTCGACGACGCAGGGGACACCGGTGAAATCCTGCAGGAGCACGCGGCTCGGGGTGAAGGCGATTTCCTTCTCCGGCTTCGAGTTGCTGTTCCAGCTTGCCAGGGCGCGCACTTCTTCTTTGGTGACGTTGCGGCCGTCTTCGGTGCGCAGCAGGTTTTCGAGCAGGATGCGCAACGAAAACGGCAGGTGCCTGGTAGAGATGCCTTGCTTGTCGAGGGCGTCGAGGCGGTAGATTTCGTATTCTTTGTTGCCGACTTTGAGGGTGGATTTGCTGTTGAAACTATTTACCGACATGATGGCCTTCCTCGAGGAATAAGTTCGCGCGCATGCGGATATCGCTGCGCAGATCGCAACCTCTTAGTGTAATTCGTTTGGGTGGGAATTGCGTAGTGCGGCGGGGCGGACGTATTTTGAATTGTCGCGATACGGTGAAATGCGGTTGGCCCAACAGCCGGAGCCTGTCTGCTACATGTCCGCGCCGACAAGGTCAGGGGACCTCGGCCGGCTAAAGCCTTTTCTTCGGGCGGTTTGGCGGCACGCCTAAAATAGGCTGCGGACAAGCGCAAGCTGGTTAGGAACAGCGCCCTCAGGGGCTGAAGCCCGCGCTGATTCCACTGCCTTACGCGGCCCTAAAAGGGCCGCTCTTCCACGGTGATCCATACAAACGGTGATGCATGCA
>JADGNP010000136.1 GCA_017883425.1 Candidatus Sulfotelmatobacter sp.
AACAATCGCAGCCCCTCCATGCACCCAGCGTCGAGTCGGTAGTGAATATTCTGGGTCAGGTAGCTGCGCACATCGGCCTCGCTCGTATCCAGTCGCGGCGCCCATTCGCGGGCGATCTGGTTGAGGCTGGAAGGTTCCAGCCCGTGGTCGCGCGAGTCCTGAAACACCGCCGGCAAATCCAGCGAAGGGGCAGCCTCCCGCAACGCATCACTGCGAACCGCCCAGAAGGCGAAGACAAAGGGCTTGCCGGTATGGCGGATCCATTCTTCCGCCAGGTCGAGCGTGTGGTAGCGTGCGCGATCAATCTTCAGGGCCGGATCTCCGATAAGCAGGCCGGCATCGTGCTCCGCCAGCATTCTGTCGATGTCGGGCGCCATCGGAGTGAACGTCCTTCCGCCACCCAACCACTTTTCGAACAGAACTTTCGTCAGCGCCACCGACGTCATGGAAGAAGTATCCAGCGCGACGGTACGAACCTTCTCGATCGGAACTTTGCTGACCAGCAGAATGGAGCGCACCGCCCGCCGCGAAGCGATCGCGACTTCCGGCAGTACCTGCAGTCCCGGAATCTCGGCATACGCCGCTGCGGGAATGATGCCGATGTCGGCCGTCCCGTCCGCCAGGGCGCAGGCGCACGCCGAAGGCAGCGTGTACGAGACGTCGAAGTCGCGCCCGGCCTCTCCGTGCTCGAAATCCCACATCAGAGGGGCGGTATTGAGGTAGGAAATGGCGGAAATGCGTAAACGTCTCATGCTTTCCACAATATTAACAAACCCATTGTGACGCATGACCTTGACACGGCTCTTCGCCGCTGATTACAGTCCGCTCGGAGTGCATTTTGTCCAACGCCGCAGTATCCCCCGCCGCGACTCATCTCCTGGAGTGGCTGGCCATCTCGCTGACCCCCGGCCTCGGCCCTACGAAAGCGCGCAAGCTGGTCGAACATTTCGGCTCTGCGGAAGCCGTCTTCCGCGCTTCATTGACTGAGCTTGAGAGCACCGGCATCCAAGCCGTATCTGCGCAATCCCTGGCCACGGGCAAGTCGGCGGAACTGGCGCGGGAAGAGATCGCGCAGTCCGCCGCGGCGGGCGTGACCATGGTCTCGATGGACGACCCCTCCTACCCGCCGCGCCTCAAGGAAATCTACGATCCTCCGCTGATCCTTCGGGTACGCGGCAATCCCGAGGTGCTGACCCAGCCCGGCATCGCCATGGTGGGAACACGCCATCCCACGCCGTATGGTTCGGGCATGGCCGAGCGGCTGGCGTGCGATCTGGCCGCGCAAGGATTGGTCATTATTAGTGGCATGGCGCGGGGCGTCGACACCGCGAGCCATCGTGGTGCGATCTCCGCCAAAGGCAAGACAGTCGCGGTGTTTGGCACAGGTGTGGATGTCATCTATCCGAAAGAGAACTCGCGACTCTCGGAGCAGATTCTGGCCCTTGGCGGCGCACTGATCTCCGAGTTTCCTCTGGGAACGTTTGCCGCTCCGCAAAACTTTCCCATCCGCAACCGGATCATCAGCGGAATGTCTGTCGGCGTACTGGTCGTGGAAGCCGCGGAATACTCCGGCACGCGCATCACTGCGCGTTGCGCGCTCGAGCAGAATCGCGACGTTTTCGCCGTGCCCGGCAACGTCACCAACAAGAATTCCTGGGGACCGAACACACTCATCAAACAGGGCGCCAAGCTGGTGGCGACCTGGGAAGACGTGTGGGAGGATCTCCCGACAGAAGTACGCCTTGCACTGACTCCGCCCGCCTCGCCTGAATCCCAAGGCGCCTCGTCCGCATCTCTATTCCCGGATGAAGGGCTCCCTCCTCACGAAAAGCGAATCCTGAGCCTGCTGAAAGCCGACGAAGCCACGCACATCGACGAAATCGTCGAGCGCCTGGAGAACGAATTGTCGTCTTCCGAAATCTTCGCCGCCCTGTTTGAGCTGGAACTGGCGGGGAAGGTCAGGCAAATGCCGGGCAAAAATTTTGTCAAGAGCTTCTAGCTGCTAGCTCCTAGCTTCTAGCTCAAACCAGGAGGCGGCACCGATGGAGGACTTCAAGAACCTGAAAGTTTGGGCTAAGGCTCATCAACTGACGTTGGCGATCTATCAAAGCACACGCAAATTTCCGAGAGACGAAATTTACGGATTGACCAGTCAGATACGGCGTGCGTCTGTTTCCATCGGAGCAAATATTGCTGAAGGATGCGGTCGGAGGTCGGATCCGGAAATGAAGCGGTTTGTTCAGATTGCCCGAGGCTCAGCAAGCGAATTGGAATATCACCTGTTGCTCGCAAGAGACCTCCAGCTTCTGACGGTCGAGGAGTTTAAGGATTTGGAAGCAAAAGCCCTGGAAATCCAACGTATGCTGGCCTCGCTCGCCCAGCGTCTCGGGGCTGCGGTTTTAGCTAGAAGCTAGTAGCTAGAAGCTAGCAGCTTTCACCAGTAACTTGTTGCTTTCCGCCCATTCGTGCTAGCTTCGGAAACGGACGCTACTAAAAATTGAGGATCCATTGTCAAAAGGTTTAGTCATTGTCGAATCGCCGGCCAAGGCGAAGACCATCCAGAAATATCTGGGCAAGGGCTACACGGTCGAGGCTTCGCTCGGCCACGTGAAAGATCTGCCCAAGAGCACTCTGGGCGTGGATATCACGAACGGCTTCGAGACGGATTACGTAATCATCCCCGGCAAAGAGAAGGTCGTGGCCAAGCTCAAGAAGCTGGCGGCCTCGGCGGATGCCATCTATCTGGCGCCTGACCCGGACCGCGAGGGCGAGGCCATTGCCGCCCATCTGGCTTTCGAACTCGGCGGCAACGGTAAAGGGAAAAAAGCTAAGAAGCCAAAGAAGGGCGAGCCCGAAGCTCCTCCGCGAATTCAGCGCGTTACCTTCAACGAAATCACCAAGCGTGCGGTGCAGGCAGCGTTTGAACATCCGCGCGCCATCGATCAGAATTTGGTCGATGCGCAGCAGGCCCGCCGTGTCCTTGACCGGCTCGTGGGATACCAGGTTTCTCCCCTGCTGTGGGATAAAGTTCGCCGCGGTCTTTCGGCCGGGCGCGTGCAGACCGTTGCCCTGCGTCTGATTGTCGAACGCGAACGCCTAATCAAAGCGTTCGAGAAAAAAGAATACTGGACCATCGACGCGCACTTGTCGGCCAGCAAGCCGCCTGCCTTCGACGCGCGGTTTGTGGGCAAAGGCGAGGAAAAGGTCGAAGTCACGAATGGCGAAGACGCGGAAAAGATCCGCGCCGCCCTCGAGCACGCCGACTGGGGCGTCCGGTCGGTCGACAAGAAAGAACGCCGCCGCAACGCCGCACCTCCCTTCACCACCAGCAAGCTGCAACAGGACTCTTCCCGCAAGCTGCGTTTCAGCGTGAAGCGCACCATGATGATCGCGCAGCGCCTGTACGAAGGCGTGGAACTCGGCGAAGAAGGACTGGTCGGTCTCATCACCTACATGCGTACCGACTCGACCCGGGTCGCGCCCGAGGCGATCCAGGAAGTCCGCGAATACGTCGGCAAGGAATATGGTGCAACCTACTTGCCCGAGACGCCCAATACCTATAAAGAGAAGAAGGACTCGCAGGGAGCTCACGAGGCGATCCGCCCGACTTCCGCGATGCGCCATCCGGACCAGGTCAAGCTGTACTTAAGGGAAGATGAGTTCAAGGTCTACAAGCTGATCTGGCAGCGCTTCGTCGCTTCGCAGATCAACCCCGCCGTCTTCGATCAGACCACGGTCGACATCGACGCCAAGAATGGCAACGAGGTGTTCTGGTTCCGGGTGACCGGATCGGTGCTCAAGTTCGACGGATTCCTCCGAGTCTACGAAGAGTCGAAGGAAGGCAAAGACGAAGAAGACGAGGAACTGAAGCACAAGCTGCCCGCGCTCGAAGCCGGACAGAAACTCACGCTCAAGGAACTGAAGCCGGAGCAGCATTTCACCGAACCGCCGCCGCGCTACAACGAGGCGTCGCTGGTGAAAGAACTGGAAGAATGCGGTATTGGCCGCCCGTCAACCTATGCCGCGATTCTCACCACCATTCAGGAGCGGCAGTACGTGCAGAAGGTCGGCGGAAAGTTCTCCCCGACCGAGATTGGCCTGGTGGTTACCGATCTGCTGGTGGAAAACTTTCGCGACATTTTCGATGTACAGTACACCGCCCGTCTGGAAGAAGAACTCGATGAAATCGAAGAAGGCAAAGAGAAGTGGCAGGATGCTCTAGCCGATTTCTACAAGAAGTTCCAGAAAGATCTCAAATATGCCGAAAAGCATATGGAGAACATCAAGCGGATGGAGAAGCCCACAGACGAGAAGTGCGAACGCTGTGGCTCGCCGCTGGTCATCAAATGGGGCAAGCACGGGTCGTTCTACGCCTGCAGCACGTACGATAAGGAAGATAAGAACACCTGCACCTTTACCAAAGAAAACCCCATCAACCTGCCCGACCTCGATTCGGCCGACGTGCAGGAAACTACGCAGGAGGAATACTGCGAAAACTGCGGCCGGGTCATGGTCCTGAAGCGCGGGCGCTTCGGGCAGTTCATGGCGTGCACGGGATATCCCGACTGCAAGACCACGCGGCGTCTGGACCAGGGCAAGAAGGTTCCCGACATTCCGCTCGACGAGCTTTGCCCCAAGTGCGGGCGCAACATGATGATCCGCCACGGCCGTTACGGGGAGTTCACCACCTGCAGCGGCTATCCCGAGTGCAAGTACGTGAAGCAGAATTTCATCGGGGTAAAGTGTCCCGAGTGTAAAGACGGCGAACTGGTCGAAAAGCGCGCCCGCAAAGGGAACACGTTCTATGGCTGCGGGAATTATCCCAACTGCAAGTTCACGTCGGCCCATAAGCCAATTCCCGAGAAGTGTCCGGCTTGCGGCAGCGAATATCTGGTGGAGAAGAATCTGAAGGCCGGGCCGGTGATCGCCTGCCCTAACAAAGAGTGCGACTACGAGCGGCCGGCACCGCCGCCGGACGCGGCGGCAACCACGGCGTGAATCGGATGATGTAGTCTGATCGTCGGACACGCGCTAAGGCCGCGTCGCGTACAATTACGTTTTTTCTCGACAACTTTTTCTCGACAACCCAGGAGGAATATCCATGTCTAAGAAGCCAACTACCGCCGATGCCCACTTGATTCTGGAACTCTATGATCTGCGCCGCGAGGCGGAGATGCGCAAGGCCCGCAACTGGTGGGCTGCTGAATTCTTTCCCCAGAGTGCGGACGAGTTCATGAAGATTGCCTTCAGCATGGGCACGCAGGAAAACAACTGGCTGCGCCAGGTCGGCGGCTATTGGAGCATGGCTGCATCGTTTGTCCTGCTGGGCGTGTTGAATGAAGACTTGTTCCTGCAACCGGCGTTCAGCGGTGAGATGTTTCTCATCTTCGCCAAGATCCATCCCTTCCTGAAGGAACTGCGCGAGAAGGTGGGCGACCCCCAAATGTTCCTCAACATCGAGAAGGTCATTACGCACACGAAGTGGGGCCGGGACCGCCTGCAATTCACGATCAAGCGCGTGGAGATGATGCGCCAGAAGCGCGCCGAGCGTAAGGCGAGCTAGGCTGACTCCCCGTCCATCGGCGCTCGCGTCGTCGCGGGACTCATTCCACGGGCTGGAATCACGTCCCGCGCCCCGCCGCATCTGTTATCCTAATCGGCTGTGCGGATGATCTGGTGGTTTCTGATCCTGGGTGTAAGCACGCTGGTCGTCGTGTGCGTGGCGATCGCGCTGTATGTGCACTTGCGGCGGCACCTGCAGAAAGCGCACGCCTCCCACGACGGACCGTTACGTGAAGTGGAACGCCCGCGCCAGGCAGACAGCATCAAACGCTGAAATTCGGTCTGCGATTTGGAGGTCCAGTTATGGCAAAGTCGGCTAGTCATACTCTAAGCAGTCCGCAGGACCGGGCCCTTGAGGCCTCGCGCCAGGTTGCGCTCGTGGTGGGCGCGAGCCTGGTGGTGGCGCTGTGCGCCCATGTCACAATTCCATTGCTGCCCTTTACGCCCGTGCCGCTCACGGCGCAGAACCTTGGCGTCCTGTTAGTCGGGTTGATGCTGGGCAGCCGTCGCGGCTTCGCGGCGCTGGCGCTCTACCTGATGGAAGGCGCGGTAGGGTTACCTGTGTTTAGTCCCACAGGTCCGGGCGGGATCGCCCAGTTGCTTGGGCCGACTGGGGGATTCCTGATGGTGTACCCGTTCGTCGCTTTCCTTGCGGGCTATATCTTCGAGCGCGGCACGAAGAGTTTCCTGCGCGCGGCGATCGCCGGGCTCCTGGCTGAGATCTTGCTATTCGCCGGAGGACTGACCTGGCTTTATGTATTCACGCATTCGCTGGCGAAGGCAGCCTATCTTGGCCTGTACTGGTTCCTGGCCGCTGAAGTCATCAAAGTAATGTTGGCCGCCGGCATCGCCACCCGCTGGCGCGGTGGTGCTGTAAGAAGCGCAGTCAAGCAGTAGATTCGGGGAGTTCACAAGATGACCGTAGTATCCGAAACCGCCAAAGCGCCGGGCAGCAGTTCCTCAGGGCAGGTGCGCGAGATTACCGTGGCTCACAGCCCGGATTCCGACGACGCTTTCATGTTTTACGGCTTGGCTACGAACAAGGTTCGCACTCCGGGCCTGCGCTTCAGCCATACGCTCTGCGACATCGAGACGCTGAACCAGAAGGCGCGCGACGGCGTCTATGACGTCAGCGCGATTTCGTTCCACGCCTATCCCTACGTTCAGGATAAATACGCGCTGATGACGTGCGGCGGCAGCGTGGGCGAGGGCTACGGACCCATGATCGTCTCGCCGCGACCCTTCACGGCGAGCGAAGTCAAGACCAAGCGCATAGCAGTACCGGGCACGCTCACCACAGCCTACCTGGCGTTGCAACTGTTTGCTCCCGGGGTGGAAACCGAAGTCGTTCCGTTCGACCAGATCATCCCGCAGGTGCTCGAAGGCAAGTACGAAGCCGGCCTGATCATTCACGAAGGCCAGTTGACCTACGACAAATCGGGACTGCACCGCATCGTGGATCTGGGCAGGTGGTGGCAGAAGGTGACTGGTCTGCCTTTGCCCTTGGGTGGCAATGTGATTCGCCGGGCCCTTGGTCCGGAACTGATGCCGGCGGTTTCCGCAGCCCTGCGCGACAGCATCCAGTACGGACTCGATCACCGCGAAGAGGCGCTGTCTTACGCCATGCAGTTCGCCCGCGATCTCGACACGCAGTCAGCCGACAAGTTCATCGGGATGTACGTAAACGAGCGCACCCTCGACTACGGCCCCGACGGCCGCGAAGCCGTCCGCCGCCTGCTCGACATGGGCCACAAGGCGGGCATCATCGGCCCGGAAGCGCACATGGATTGGGTGTAGGGAAGAAGCTTTTAGCTCTTAGCTCTTGGCCCTTAGCTTTAGCCTCTGGCGCCACTGACTTCGTTAGTCTTCGATAAGACACTCGTAAACACTTGATCGGCTCGCGCACTCCCAATAAGCCGGAGCTAACAGCTAAGAGCTAAGAGCTAAGATCTTGCTTCCCCAAACCTTCCTCATCGACGCCGACGACACGCTCTGGGAGAACAACATCTACTTCGAGCGGGCTATCGCCCGCTTCATCTCCTTTCTGAATCACCACGAGTTTTCTCCCGAGCAGGTACGCGAAGTGCTCAACGATGTGGAGCGCGAATGCATCGTGAAACACGGCTACGGGCTGCACAGTTTTGCGCATGCGCTGGTCGATACCTTTGAGCGGTTAAGCGTCGAACCGGTCACGCCTGAGTTGCACGCGCAGATCAACAGCTTTGCGCACACCATAGCCGATCATCCAGTCGAGATTTTGCCTGAGGTGCCTGAGACCTTGCAGTACTTGTCGGAGCGCCATCACCTGATCCTGATGACCAAGGGAGCGATCGCGGAGCAGACGGGAAAAGTCGAACGCTCAGGCCTGAAGGAATATTTCGTCGCGGTCGAGATCGTGGCCGAGAAGGATCCCGCAGCCTATGCGCGCGTAGTGGAAAAATTTGAGCTTGAGCACGATTCCACCTGGATGGTCGGCAACAGCCCGAAGTCCGACATCAACCCTGCTCTCGCCGCCGGCCTGCACGCTGTTTTCGTGCCGCACGGCAACACCTGGATCCTGGAGCACGAGGAGGTCAACCCGGCTCCTCAGCAACAGAAACTGCTCATCGTGGGCCGTTTCGCCGAACTGCGCGAGCATTTCTAGATTTCTTTTCCCGCTGCTCTCCTCAACTGCTCGACGACGGGCAACGTCTGAAGGCCAAATTCCTGCCGGAAGCGGCTGGAGTCCAACAGTCTCGGGTTCCCAAACGCGTGTGCCTCTCCCAACTTGACGCTGACGTTCGAATTCAGGCCCTCCACCTCGCGCTTCAAGTCGGCTACAACCACCGATTCGCACGCCGCGTTATAAACCGAGTGCGCCGGGCACGCTGCATGCAGTTGCGCCACCAGCATCTTCGCTACATCGTCGACATGTACCAGCAGGATTCTTTCTGATCCCACATAGGGCAACGTAATCTCAGCCGCGTTCCTGGCCGCGAGGAGGTCAAAGATCTGACTCCTCCATGCTGACGACGCTGATTGCGCTCCGGGTCCCACGACACGTCCGATCCTCAGACTGACGAACTCCAGACCATAGGAATGGCGATACGCTTCTCCGAGTTGCTCGACATATAGTTTCGCCGCCCCATAGAGATCCTCAGGCGCTGCCCGCTCCGCCTCCGACACGACTTGATCCGGAGGGTACGTGCCATACACGCTGAGTGAACTCCCAAAGACCATGCGCCGCACGCCGAAGCGGCGCGCCATCTCCAGCAGATGGAGGCTGCCTTCGACGTTAACCTGCGTCGCTCGCACTGGATCGCGCTGCGCTGCCGTGGGCAGGATCGCCGCCAGATGAATGATCGCCCCGATGCGATGCGCCTCGAATACGTGCTGCAAATGGATTGAGTCGGTGAGGTCACACAGTACCTCATCGTCTGTTTGGCGATTAGCGGCGGAACTCACAGGCGGCGCCGCATCCAGAGACACCACGCCGTAACCTGAACGCTGTAAAAAGTTTCCCACCGCGCGGCCAATGAATCCACGTCCGCCGGTGACAAGCACTGAGCTGTTCTTGTGAGCGTCCATGGCCCTCCGGTGGCGGAATCATCTCCGTCACCATGGTTTCATCTTCGTCACTACCGCATCAAACTAACCAACACGCGCTCTCGCGTTGAGCATTTCCCGCATGGTACCCTCATCTTGCTCTGCGATCTGGCTCCCACTTCGTCAGTGGCGATTCAGACACAAAATTTACGGCGGCTGTTGCACACGGTTGAGGCGCTTTCCGAGCTCGGACCCGCGCTGACGGCGGAGCGCGACTTCTCGGAAACTTCGCGGCTCATGCTGTCTGCCATCATGGAAGCGGCGGGCGCGCGCGAAGGTGCGCTCCTTCTGTTCAACGACAAGCCCGCCATGCTGACCTCCGCCACGGCACAGGGATTCGCCCTGATGCCCGATCCCGCCTTCATTCCTCTCCTTCCCAAACATGTGCATGCGCTCACCGCCGCGCGTGGTCCCATCGTGCTCAATTCTTCCACGTATTCGGTGTTCCTGAGTTCCAATGGCAACGTCGCACCGGAACTGTTCAAATGCCTCGCTCCCCTGAAAGCGGGAGGACGCCTGGCCGGAGTGGTCGCTCTGGGCCGCCGTCCCGGCGATGCGCTCTATGAAGACAGCGAACTCGACGCGCTGGAACTGTTGTGCAGCTACATCGCGCTGGCCGTTCAGAATCATGCTCTGACGCAAACCATCGCGCAACGCGTTTCCGAAAACCTCCGGCTCATGGCCTCGCTGCACGGTTTCTACGACAATGCACTCGAAGCCTTTGCCACCGCCATCGACGTGAAGCACGTGAACATTCATGGACATTCGCTGCGCGTGGGGCGCTATGCCGCGGCCATCGGCGAGGCCATGGGCATGGAACCGGGCGACGTGGCGGCGTTGCGCAGCGCTGGCTATCTGCACGACATCGGGAAAGTTGCCGTCGATCGCCGCCTGTTCGGCAAGCCCGGAGCGCTCGATCCTGACGAAATCCGCGAGATGGCGGACCACACCATCGTCGGCCATCAGATCGTCAGCACCGTGCAGTTCCCCTGGCCAAAGATTCCCGAGACGGTGCGCTGGCACCATGAGCGCAGCGACGGCTCCGGCTATCCCGACAAGCTCGGTCAAGACGACTTGCCCATGGCGGTGCGCATTGTGGGCCTCGCCGATTCGTTCGATGCCATGACCAGCGCGCGTCCCTATCGCGCTCCGCTCTCGGTGGGCAGCGCCCTCAGCGATCTGGTCCGCATGTCCCCGGAGAAATATGATCCGAATGTAGTGCAGGGCCTGCTGATTCAAGTGCGCCGCGACGCGGTGGGCAGCAACCGAACTCCGTTGCTCGACACCATGACGGTGAACATTGCGGCTACCGACATCGATCAACTCGCCGCCACTCTGCAGCACAAAGTTTCGCGCGGGAAAATGTATCTCACCAAAGAAAGCGGCCACTAGCGCCGCCCTCGCCCGGTTGTGGCTCCGAAGCCCTTGTCCTACAATCACTTTCACCCCCTCCCGGAATCGCGTTCGACAGCAACTTTTTCCCCCGTGAGGGTTCATAATCAAGAGACCTACTCCGTGGGGGAGTCTTCGATGAGGTCCAGCTTTGTGAAATCCAGCTTTGGGAAGCTCGCGCTGTTTCTACTGTGCCTGAGCCTTGCCGGCGCGGTCCCGCAATTGATCGCCAAGAAGAAAGATAAGGCGGCCGATTCTGGCCCGAACGAACAGAAGCGGGCGGTGCAGGCGCTCAACCGCCTCACCTTTGGCCCGCGGCCTGGCGATATTCAGCAGGTCATGGCGATGGGCGTCGACCGCTGGATCGATCTGCAGCTGCACCCGGAAAAAATTCCAGACAGCGCCGTGGAATCCCGCCTGGCGCCCTTTCGCACGCTGCGCATGAGTTCGAAGGAAATTGTTGAAGAATTCCCCGATCAGCAGATGATCAAGCAGGTTATGGACGGCAGGAAGCCCATGCCTTCCGATCCCGCGAAACGGGCCGTGTTTCAGGTGCAGATCGCGCGCCTGCA
>JADGNP010000137.1 GCA_017883425.1 Candidatus Sulfotelmatobacter sp.
TCGGCTCTTACCCGGTTGCCGGGAAAACATCGTTTGAGCGGGGAACAGGTCTTGCTGTTTCTGGAAGCCATTGAAGAACACCTGACGGTGATCGCGCTCGACAGCCGGGAGTATTTCTCGGCCATCCGGGAAGCCGCAGCCGCGGGCATTGTCGGGGGGATGCTTTACGACGCACTGCTGGCGCGCTGCGCTCGGAAGGCGGCCGCGGAAGTCATTTACACATGGAACGTCCAGCACTTCCGGCGATTGGGTCTCGAGGTGGCGAGCCGAATCAAGACACCATGAGAGCAAGACGCCTTTCTCAGTGCGGCTTGGTCCAGTCCTCGAGCCTCAGGTGTTTTACGCGGTGGAAGACGCGATCATGGGTGACGAGTACGGTGCCTGAGGCAAGCGCCTGGGCCGCGATCATCATATCGAGGTTGCCCATGGGCTCGCCGGAGTCTTCCAGGGCACTGCGGAGAGTCGCATAATCCTGCGCCGCTTTCGAGTCCCAAGGGAGAATTTCGACGCGCAGCAAGAATTCGTCCACGGCCAATCTGAGCCGCACTGCCTCCGGTTTCCGGGCGACACCGAAGCGCAACTCGGCCTCAGTAATCACGGAGATCCCGACTTCGGACATGGGCATCTTCACCAGTCTCTCCCGCACACGCGGAACATTGCCCTTGATCACGTAGCTGGCCATGTTGGTGTCGAGCAGATAGCGGACCGGCATTAGAAGAGCTTCCGTTTTTGTGGCGGAGCGTCGCGGCGGTTCGACAGGAAGTCTTCGGGAATGTCGAGCGTGCCCGTCAGATCGAAGAAATCCTGCCAGGAGTCGGGCCTGCGGGAAAGGATGACATCGCCGGTGGTGGGATCGCGGCGCACGAAGACCTCCGCCCCGGCGAAACGAAAGTCGGCCGGCAAGCGGACCGCCTGACTGCGGCCGTTGCGGAAGAGTTTGGCGGTCTGGGACACGGATTGTTCTCCTGATCGATACCATAGTATATCACACGGTATCGATCATGATCTATATCTCTAAAGAAAGCCCGGACCCGGCACCCGCAGCGCCCTGCCCCGAGCAGACCTTTGACTCCGCCCGGCAAGGGCGATGCAAAGAACGGACGCTGTACCTCCGCGGAATCCCGCGGCCCTCGCGAATTCAACGACATACAGGTTCCTGCAACAATTCCCTGATCCCCGGGTTCTTATCACCATGCAGTACTGATGCGGCGCCGAAGGCCACTCGGCCGCCCATCTTGGCATCTAGTTAAATGCGCCCCTTCAGAATTTAGAACCGAGGGAGTATTCATGAAGCAGTTTGCAGCGGCACTGTTACTGGCAGTGGGCCTGACTTTGGTGGGTTGCGGTTCGAACAGCTCCCATCCTGCCAATATTAACGGCACGTGGAATGCCACGTTGACCGACACCAATAACGCGACGATGTTCAGTTTTGGCACGTCGCTGGTGGTGAACGGCGACGGGTCGCTGAGCGTCTCCCACTTCACCTTCCACAGCAACTCGCCGTGTTTCGTGTCCGGCGAAACGGAGAGCGGGTCGTTCCAACTGGCGGGAGACTTCAATGGCCATATGAGCGGCACGTTCGGCTTCGTCGTGAATTCCGGGACTCCGGCGGGCAACACGGTAACTCTGACGGGCACGGCGAACGGGAATACGATCTCCGGCCAGTGGATGATGAACGGCACCGGGTGCTCGGGCTCCGGCACTTTCATGATGACGCAAATGTAAATCCGGGCGACACCGTCCGGCGTTTCCTTCAGGCTCGCCGGACCTTGGCGGCATTCTGCCCCAGGGTCCGGCGGCCTTACATCCATTGACGGGCCTGCCCGCATCTCTCTATTCTCGTAGTGATCCCAATTCAAGGACGGTACATGAAGAAGCTTGCAATCCTGATCCTGCTGGCGCTGGAATTTGCGGTTTGTGGCTGCGGCAGTAGCAACACCTCAAACACAACCACCAGTACGTCCACCACTGGGAATTGGGAAGTGCAGCTGACCGGAGGCACCGCAGAGGCCAGCAAGCTGAATTTCGTGACAGGGTTTTCGGTGACCAACACCGGGCCGCTCGATATCACAGGCTTTAGCTTCATCAATGCGGGGGCATGCTTTGCCAACGGTGCAAACGGTTCCACTCAAACCGGCTCGGCCACGTTGAACACGAGTTCGACCAACGCGGTGACGGGCACGCTGAACTTTACCGTGACTTCCGTCACGCCGGCGGGCAATAGCCTCGCGCTGACCGGAAACCTGACCGGCACGTCGAATGGAACCACGACCACCACCGGGACGCTGAGCAACGGAGTTGTCTCGGGGACCTGGCAATTGACCGGTGGCGCCGGCGATCCCAGTTGTGCGGGCACGGGCACTTTTGTGATGTGCCAGGGCGCCAGCACCTGCACCGTTATCTAAACCGGGGCCACGGGCGAGGCCTCCTGGTTGGCGAATCCCTCGTCATCTCCAGTTTTTCTTGTTTTCTCTTTCGCCCGCTCCGCTCTTCCTTCCTCTTGCCCCGCTGCTATACAGTGGGAGCGATGAAGCGCTCTCTGCATCAGATCGCTGAGGCCGTCGGAGCCCGCCTGATTGGCGAGGGCCGCGCCGAAGTGAGTGCCGTGGCCAGCATGGAATCGGCGACGCCGGAGGATCTTGTCTTTGTCGAGGATGAGAAACATCTGGCAGCGGCTCTGCAATCTCGGGCGGGCGCGGTGATCGCGGGAGAATTCGCGTTGTCTGCGGCTTGCGACCGGCCGCTCCTCGTCAGCGATCATCCCAAACTCGCTTTTGCACGCGCCGCGCGGTTGTTCCGCGAGGGATTGCCGCTCGATGGCACTCCCCGGCAGGCAAGTTTCCATTCCACGGCGGTTATTCATCCTTCGGTGGTGCTCGGCCCCGGTGTCTTGGTGGAAGAGCGGGCGGTGGTCGCCGCGCGGGCGCAGATCGGGGAGAATACGCGGATTGCCGCGGGTTGCGCGATTGGCGCCGGTGTGAGGATTGGACGCGAGTGCGAGATTTATCCCAACGTTACGATGTATCCGGGCACGACGCTGGGCGACCGCGTGATCGTGCATGCGGGTGCTGTGCTGGGCAGTGACGGGTTCGGTTACGTGCGCGACCGCAAGACTGGACACTACGAAAAATTCCCGCAAGTAGGACGCTTGGTCATCGAGGACGATGTCGAGATCGGGGCGAATGCGACCATCGATCGCGGCGCGCTCGACGAAACGCGGATCCGGCGGGGAACGAAAATCGACAACCTGGTCCACATCGGCCACAACTGCCAGATCGGCGAAGACGTCGTCATTGCGGCGCAGACGGGCCTGTCGGGAAGCATCGTGATCGAGAATGGCGTTGTGCTGGGCGGGCAGGTCGGGATTGGGGAGCACGCGCGCATTGAAGAAGGAGTCATGCTCGGCGGCCAGGGCGGCGTTCTGCCCAACAAAGTTTTGCGCGGCAAGGGCGTGGCGTTCTGGGGAACTCCAGCGCAGCCCTTGCGCGAGTATCTGAAGCAACTGGCAACGCTGGCGCGGCTGGCGAAAAAGTGAAAACGGACGTCGGACCTCGGACGTCAGACCTCGGGACTGCAGACCGGCCTCGGCTGACCGGTACTGGTTGATGAGGGCGACTCTCGCGGCCGAGTTGTCTGAGGTCTAACATCCGACGTCTGAGGTCCGAGGTCCGGTCCTTGATATGGCCATCGTCGTCATTGGCGGGCATTCGCGCAGCGTGGGCAAGACCAGCGTGGTCGCGGGCTTGATCTCCGCGCTGCCCGAGTTCGATTGGACCGCGGTGAAGATTACGCAGCACGGGCATGGCATTTGCTCGGCCAACGGCGAGGCCTGCGACTGCGCGACGGCCGACCATTCCTGGGCGATTTCAGAAGAGCGCGACCGGTCAGGCGCGTCGGACACCTCACGGTTTCTGGTGGCGGGCGCGGTGCAAGCCTTGTGGGCGCGGACGGAACAGGGGCGTCTGGCCGAGGCGATGCCAGCCCTGCGGCGGCGACTGGAAGGCGCGCGCAACGTGATCATCGAGTCGAACAGCGTGTTGAAGTTTCTGCGTCCGGACCTCTACCTGACAGTACTCGACCCCTCGACCGCAGATTTCAAGAACTCGGCTCGCGAGTTTCTGGACCGCGCCAACGCCGTGATTCTGCACGAAGCGCCCGGTGGCCCAGCGTGGCAATCGGTTTCCCTGAAGCCGGTGGCGGAACGCCCAGTGTTCCGCATCACTCCCCCGGAATACGTCACCCCAGAAATTGTGCAGTTCGTCCGTTCGAGCCTCACTGGACGAATCTCCCAGAAACAGCAGCTAGAGGCTAGTAGCTAGCAGCTAGAAGCTAAGAGATAAGAGCTGCTTTTGTTATCCTTGCGCGTGCGG
The DNA here is from genome assembly GCA_017883425.1 of Candidatus Sulfotelmatobacter sp. Classification (GTDB taxonomy): domain Bacteria; phylum Acidobacteriota; class Terriglobia; order Terriglobales; family Acidobacteriaceae; genus Sulfotelmatobacter. The sequence goes on from JADGNP010000137.1 coordinate 4,371, forward strand.
CAAATTCATTTCAGCGCCTGGCTGTTGGTCGTGCTGTCGGCCATTCTTCAGGCCATCATCTTTCCTCTTCCCGGCGTGTATGTTCTTTCGTGGTTCGCGCTTGCTCCGCTGATCGTGGCGCTGCTGCGCGCGCGTCCGGCGGGTGAGCTCGAGATCGCTGGCTCCGTGAGATTGCGCCCTGCCACGCCCGGACAGGGCTTTCTGCTGGGCTACGCGTGCGGAATCCTGTGGTACGCGGGCACGTGTTACTGGATCTTCGACACCATGCGCCACTTCGGTGGGCTCAGTGCGCCGGAGGCGCTGCTGGCGCTTTTTCTCTTCTGCTGCTACCTGGGGCTTTATCACGGTTTTTTCGGTTTGCTCGTCGGCTTGCTGGCAGGGTCGGCGCGCGACTTCCGGCGCCCGCTGGTGATGGCTCCGTTTCTATGGGTCGCGGTGGAACTGGCGCGCACCCGGGTGACGGGCTTTCCGTGGAACCTGCTGGGAATCGCGCAGGTGGACAACGTCGCCCTCTGCCGCATCGCGGCATCGACCGGCGTCTACGGCATCTCATTCGAGATTGTGCTGGTGAATGTCGCGCTGGCTGCGGCATTTCTGGTTCCTCGGCAGAAGCGCGGCGCCCTGCTGGCAGCGGCCTTGGCTGCCGCCGCGGTGCTGCAGGCGGGAAGATTGGTCGAGGCTCCTCCGGCGAAAGCCGATCATGCGGCCCTCCTGGTGCAGCAGAATATTCCGGTCTCGGCCGACTGGACGCAGCCGGCGTATCTGCAGCAAACGCTAAATGAGCTGACGGAACTCACCGTGAAGTCTGCGGCCAGCAACTCGGTGGCGAAAATCGATCTGGCCGTTTGGCCGGAGTCCCCCGCGCCCTTCTTTACGAATGACAAGCGATTTCGCGAGGCGCTCAGCGAGATGGCTCGCGACACCAAAACGTGGACCGTGGCCGGCTCGATTGGAACTTCATCGGCAGCGGGCGAGGGTGGGCAAACTGGGCCCGTGTTCAACTCTGCGGTATTGATCAGCCCGAGTGGCGACTGGACTGCGCGCTACGACAAGGTCCATCTCGTTCCGTTCGGCGAGTATCTGCCCTTTCCGAGTCTGTTTTCATTCGCGGGAGGCTTGACCAGGGAAGTTGGCGAGTTTCAGCGGGGCACCTCGCGTAGACCCCTCAACGCCGGAGACGAGCGACTCGGTCTATTCATCTGCTACGAATCTGTGTTTCCCGAGGAAGTGCGCCAGTTCGCAGACCAGGGCGCGCAGGTGTTCGTGAACATTTCCAACGATGGATGGTACGGCGACAGCGGAGCTTACGCGCAGCACTTGAACCAGACGCGCATGCGCGCCATCGAAAACAATCGCTGGCTTCTGAGCGCAACCGACACCGGGGTCACGGCGTCGATCGATCCGTGGGGACGCGTGGCGGCGCGAACTCCACGTAAGGAGCGGACGGCCCTGGTCGCGCCCTACGCGCTCACTTCCGATACTACTTTCTACACCCGCCACGGCGACTGGTTCGCGTACGGGTGTGCGATAATTTCCCTGGGAGCGCTGCTCATGCGCTTCGCATTCTCCAAAAACCGCAAAAAGGTTGACGCGTCCTCATGAATCAAGAGCTGGTGCTGGAATACGAAAAACTCAGCAAGAAGGTCCACGAACTTCGGGAGTATCTTTGACGCGGAGAAGGTCCGTCCGCAGCTAGCCGAAATTGAAAAGCAGTCTGCCGACCCCAATCTGTGGTCGAATCCGCAGCGATCCCAGCAGGTGATGCGCGAGAAGAAGCGGTTGGAGCACGTGCTCACGACCGATGCCGATCTGGCGCGCCGCGGCGATGACATTGCCGCCTACTTCGACTTGGCCAAAGAAGGCGAGAATGTCGACGCCGATTTACAACGCGAAATCGGCGTGCTGCGCGAGTTGCTCGACCGGCTCGAAACCGAGACGCTGCTCTCGGGTGAGAACGACGCGCGCAACGCCATCGTGACCATTCATCCCGGCGCGGGCGGCACCGAGTCGCAGGATTGGGCCGACATGCTGCTGCGAATGTATTTGAGGTGGGCCGAGCGGCAACGGTTCGAGACCGTTCTCTACGACTACCAGCCCGGCGAAGAGGCCGGGCTGAAGTCGGCGACGTTTGCGGTGAACGGCGAGTACGCCTTCGGACTTTTGCAGGGTGAGATTGGGGTGCACCGCCTGGTGCGCATTTCGCCGTTCGATCAGGCCAAGCGGCGGCATACTTCGTTTGCCAGCGTATATGTGTCGCCGGAGATCGACGAAAGCATTGAGATTGTCATCAAGCCGGAAGATATCCGCATCGATACTTACCGCTCCAGCGGCAAGGGCGGACAGCACGTGAACACTACAGATTCTGCCGTCCGCATCACGCACATTGCCACGGGTCTGGTCGCCAATTGCCAGAATGAGCGCTCGCAGCACAAGAACAAAGAGCGCGCCATGAGCATGTTGCGCTCCAAGCTATATGAGTTCGAAATGGAGAAGAAGCGCGCGGCCACCAAGAAGATTGAGGATTCGAAACTCGACATTGAATTCGGATCGCAGATTCGTTCTTACGTGCTGCAGCCTTACCGCATGATCAAGGATCACCGCACCAAAACCGAGGTCGGAGATGTCGACCGTGTGATCGACGGCGATCTGCAGCCGTTCATTCGGGCGTATCTGCTGGCGCGGCGTGGAGAGAAGCAGTGAAAACGGTCGCGAAAAAGACTCAACCACCCTTCGGCTCCGCTCAGGGCAAGCTCCGGACACTGAGAACACAGAGGAAGATAGAGCTTGGGCCCCGCTTCCTACGTGCCTTTGTGTTCGCTGCGGAGAAGCACTCCGGGCAGACTCGCAAGGCATCGACGATCCCTTATATCGCGCACTTGATGGGTGTCGCGTCCCTGGTGCTGGAAGCCGGAGGCGACGAAGATCTTGCCATCGCCGCGCTTCTGCACGACGTGGTTGAGGACTGCGGCGGGGCGCCCATGCTCAAAGAAGTCCGCCGCCGTTTTGGGAAGCGCGTCGCCAAGGTGGTCGATGGTTGCACCGATGCCGACACCTATCCCAAGCCGCCGTGGCGCGAGCGCAAGGAGAAATATATCCGGCACTTGAAGGCAGCCGACGCGGATACGCGGCTGGTTTCGGCTGCCGATAAGCTGAACAACGTGCGCTCCATTCTCAGCGACTACCGCGCCCTCGGCGAATCTGTCTGGTCACGGTTCAACGGTGGACGCGAGGGCACTCTTTGGTACTATCGAACTTTGCGGGATCAATTTCTCCGCCACAAGCGGAATCGTATCACCCGAGACCTGGAACTGGCCGTGAATGAGCTTGACTCGCTGGCCGGGGGAGAGCCGGTTTCCCATGGCCGATGATCGCCACCCGCCATCGAGGCATGACGCTGGGCCGCGCATGATCGATCAGATCCGCGCTTCGAAGCTGCCCTCCAACATGATGCAGTTTGCCGCGCGGGGCGCGCTCCAGGTGCCGCCGGCCGAGAACATCGAGATCCTTGTCTATCTGGCCCGGCACAACCAGGTGTTCGGCGAAGTGGCTCGCTTGACCTTGGCCGGGTGGGACGAAAAGGCATCTCTGGCCGCGGCTGCCAATCCTCAAACCCCGCGCGAAGTGTTGGACTATTTCGTCTCCCCCGACAATCTGCGGCCGAGGTTGCTGCCCGCGCTCCTCGAGAATCCTTCCATACCGGAGGGTCAACTCGTCAAACTCGCCATCGGCGCCTCGCGGGAATCGATCGCAGTGATGCTCAAGAGTCCGCGGGCACGGTCGCTGAGCGGCGTCCTTGAGGCTCTCCAGGCCAACCCATACTTGGAGAAGGAGAAGGCAGAAGAACTGCGGATGTTGCTGTCCGCTCTCAACGCTACCCGTACCGCAGAAGATAACGCGCCTGCGGTCGAACTCCCAGAGGCCGCGACCGAAGCGCCTGAAGCGCTGGCGAGTTCCGAGACTGCCAGCGTAGGGGAGGACGATGAGGTTGTCTCCGTCTACCTCCAGGAACACGCCAACGATATTGCCACGGAGTGGGGCAAGCCGTTCCAGGCAATTGGCGGCATTGTGGACTTGCTGGGGCCGGACTATTTCCCGGTTATCGAGGTTGCGGAAGCGCCAGCACCTGCCGCGCCCGCCGCGCCACAAACTGCCACTGCGCCCAAGAAGCCTCAAGCCCCGCCCAAGCGCGAGAACACGCTCCAGAAAATCAGCCATCTCGACGTGAAGGGACGCATCCAACTAGCGTTGAAGGGCAACAAGGAGGAGCGCTCGCTTCTGATTCGTGACGGCACCAAGGTCGTGGCCTTGGCTGTGCTGGAAGCTCCCAAACTCTCCGACGGCGAAGTGGAGAAATTCGCCAGCCAGAAGAACGTGCTGGAAGCGGTGCTGCGCCAGATTCCGCTGAAGCGCCGCTTCATGAAGAACTACAAGGTGGTGCGGAATCTGGTGTCGAACCCTCGCACGCCGCTCGATCTGGGGCTGGGCTTGATGAAACACATGTTAGTCGCGGACTTGAAGAATATTTCCGCCAATAAAGAAATTTCGGAGACGGTGCGCAAGCTGGCGCTGAAAATGTACAAACAGAAAGAGGACCAAGCCGCGAAGAAGTAGTTCGAAGAGACCTTTGTTCCCATGACGCAATCTGACCCCATCGCTGAAATTCTGAAGCGTGCCAAGACCATTGCCGTGGTCGGCCTCTCCTGCAATCCCTTGCGCCCCAGCCACGGTGTCACGGCCTACATGCAGAGCCACGGATATCGCATCATCCCGGTCAACCCGCAGATCGAGGAGTGCCTGGGCGAGAAGGCTTATGCATCACTGCGCGACGTGCCCGAGAAGATCGACATCGTGAATATTTTCCGCCGTTCGGAGTTTGTGGAGGAGATTGTCGACCAAGCCATCCAACTCAAAGTCCCGGCGATCTGGATGCAGGAAGACGTGATCCACGAGAAAGCCGCAGAAAAGGCCCGCCAGGCTGGAATCTTCGTGGTGATGGACCGCTGCATCCTCAAGGAACATCGCGCGCGGATGCGATGAACTAGCGCCCCACTCCTACAAAAACCACGCTGGCATCGTCGCGCACGCCGGACCCGTTGGCAAACGAACGCACGTCATCCACAATGCTCACGGCCGAGGCCTCCGGCTTTCTCGCGTGTTCGGCAAGACGGCACAGGCCATATTCCTCTTCGTTCGCGTTGACCGCCTCGGTGATGCCGTCACTGTAGAAAATGAGCTTCGATCCTTCGGATAACGAAACCTGGGTTTCCGAATAGTCTCCGCAGCCCAGGCCAAGCGGCAGCCCGCGTTCCGTGTCCAGGAAGTGCTCGCCCTGGCCGTCGATGAACAGCGGCCGCAGATGTCCGGCATTGGCAAAAATTACAGTGTGCGTTGCTGGGTCGAGCACGGCATACACCATGGTCACGAATTTTCCGGCAGGAAAGTCGTCCACCAGCAACTGGTTCAGTCGGGTCAGTACTTCGCCCGGCGTGCAGCAGGCCTCCGCCAGCGAGCGCAACACGCCGCGCGTTGCCGACATCAGCAGAGCTGCGGCCGTGCCCTTGCCAGAAACGTCGGCCAGAACCAGTCCCCAGCGTCCGTCCGGGAAGGGAATGAAGTCGTACCAGTCGCCGCCCACGGCACGCGCCGGCACGCTGAGGCCGGAAACTACAAATCCGGGAATGTAAGGAGAACTCTTGGGCAACAGCGCCTGCTGCATGGCGCGCGCTTCCTGGGCTTCCCGGTCCATGGCCGCGCGTTCCGCACGCTCCGACTGGAAGCGCCGCGCGTTGTGGACCGCGACGGCAATGTGGTCGCACAGGGCCTGCAGAATCCTCAATTGCTGGCGGGGAAAAGCGTCCACTTCGTGATGCGATGCCGTGAACACGCCCACCAGGTGCTCGCCGACGCGCAGCGGAATGGCCACTTCGGAGAGCGTCGACGCCTCGCATCCGATGTAGTACTGGTCCTTGCGCACATCGGGTGCGTAACGCATTTGACCGTTCGCGGCGACGTAGCCAACCATGCCCTCGCAGCCGATTTTCAAGCGATGTCCCTTGCCATGCACGGTGCATCCACGCACCCCGGCCATCACCATCTCGCCGCGTTCCTCGTCGTGCAGGAAGACAGAAGCCTCCAGGCAGCCAAAGGAATGAGTTACTTCGTTGACTACGCTATCGATGAGTTGGTCGAGATCGAGAATCGACGTGATTCTTTGCGCAGCTTTTTGCACCCGCTGCAGGTCTTCCACGAGATCGGCGGGCAGAGCACGGACGGGAAGAATTTCGTTGCCGGCGGCACTGGGAAGCGTAGCCATAAAAACCAATCCTTCTCGCTGAAGGCGGCCTAACCACACCCTGCTGATGCCAAATCAGATGTCGCGCGGGCGCGCTACGATTCTTTCTTTGGTGGCGGAGCGCCGCCTTCGCCGGCCCGCGACCGCTGGCGTTTTAATTCGTCCATTCGCTCCCGGATGCGCTTCTCAATGCCCTCATTCGTGGGGCGGTAATAGATGCGGTCCCTGAGATTGTCGGGGAGGCACTGCATGTCGGCGACCTTGGCTTCGAGGTCGTGGGCATACTGGTATCCCTGGCCATAGCCGAGTCCCTTCATCAGGCTGGTCGGAGCGTTGCGGAGGTGAAGCGGGACGGGGTCGGCCGCAGTCTGCTCTACATCCTGCTGAACGTCGCCGTAGGCGGTGTACAGGGCATTCGACTTGGGTGCGACCGAGAGATACAC
>JADGNP010000011.1 GCA_017883425.1 Candidatus Sulfotelmatobacter sp.
CCTTCCTCGTCCTTGAGAAAAACAAACGCGCGCTCGGCCCGCGTCAGTTGCAGGGTGACGTCGAGCATCGTCATCAGAATTTCGTCGAGCACGCCGGCCGTATTCAGCTTGCGCGCGGCTTCCAGAAAGAGCGTGAGCTTTTCCAGGTCCGTCGCTTCCTGCTTGATCTGAATGCCGGAGATCTGGCTGAGAAATTCCCGCGCCGTGTTGGAAGTCGCGTGGGCAGGATTGAATAAGATATAGGCCGAATCGCGCGCCCCAAACTCCAGCCGGTCACCGCGCTCCAGTTTCTGGCGCTGGACCCGTTCTCCATTCACGAACGTGCCATGCTTGCTGCCCAGATCGACGAGGAAAAACTCCTGCCCTTCCTGCATGATCTGCGCATGGTCACGCGAGACGCGCGGGTCGGCAATCACCAGATCCTTATCCACTTTCCGTCCGACGGTGAACGGGGTGCGGTTCAGAACGATGTTCTTCTGCTCGCTGCCCTGCACGAATACAAGGGCGGGAAACACACCGGAGCCAGAACTGTGATGACTGATTGCGGTCAGAGCCATGGATGGTGGTTGAGCGTGCCGTTCACCTGCGCCAGTGACGACTAGCAGCGCTCATTGCGGCGATATCGGCTGCTGCAACAGACTACTCTGCGGGCGCGCTGTCCCGCAAGCTTCGCGACTGGGTCGTCCAGGCATTCTGCAGCGCCAATCCGAAGATGAACACGGGCATCATGAAGTTGGAGTAAAACGGCACCGGCCAAACCCGTTGCCGGAGCGCAGGTGTGAGCCAGACAAGAGTAAGGCTCAGTCCCACCGTGGCGATCCACGGCCAAACCAGCAAGATACCGCCGACCGCGCGAGCCAGTCGAATCGCCGGCAAGACGGGGTCGCCCGAACTCTCGCTGCGCACTAACGCTAGAATTGCCGGCGCCAGCAGCACCTGATTGTAGGGCGCGAACATCGGGACAATCACCACCGTCAACGCCAGCACCAGGCCTAGAGCTCGACCAAAAGCTTGACTGGTGGCGGGTTCTCTGCGCAGCGGCCAGACGCAGATGGCGCAGACGAACACGCTGAGTGCCTCCAGAGTCCGACCTGCGATGGAACCGAATAACCAATCGGGTACCGACTGATTTTGCGTGTACCGGTGATATTGCCCAATCGCCGCAATGAACATCCGCAACCACCCGGGCAATACCAGTTGCGCTCCGCCCAGCAGAAGGAGCATGACCAACCCAAACCCGAATACGAACCGCCGCCGCAAACGCCATTCGCTGACAGCCCACAGTAACAACCACAGGACCAGCGGCCAGGTCAGTTGCGGTTTAATCGTCGCCAGCGCCAGCAGTCCTCCCGCGCAGACAAGCCATCCGCCTGCCAAACATGCGCCACACGCCGCCAGCAATCCTGCCACGAGCAGACTCAACTGCTGCAGCTTGATTCCCTGCACCATGGGCAACCAGCCAAGCATGAGGACGATAAAGATCAGCGCTGTTCCGAGCGATGCCCTCCAACCCAGGACCCGGAGCCACAGCAAAACGCTCACCGCCGCCAGCCCAACCAAGAGCCATCGGAAGCCGATCTGAACCGCATCGAAGGAAAGATCGACGGTTGGCGCTAACAGAAACACGACGTAGGCGGGGTAGGCGAAGCCCTGCTGATCTTTGGGATCGTCGGGGCGCGCTGGATCGAGCGGCCTCCCGTAGTATCCCTGCTGAATCTCATGGGTGATTTCCGCGCTGTAAGGATTCCGCCCGTGCCGCAGCAGTTCGCGTGCGCCCAGCCACCTGGGGTAGAGATCCGATAAATTGCCGCGGGGCCGGCTGTGTACCGCGGCATCGGCAATCTGTTGCGCCCTGAGAATCCGGTCCACGTAAAACCACGTGCTCGCCGAGGCCACGACGGCAAGGACGAATCCGACAACGAATGGCGGGTGCTTCAAAATGGCGCGTTTTCCCTTCCACCAGCTCCGACAACGAATGCCGGCTAAACCGCTTCATGTTACAACTGTGTGGGCACGACCCACTCATGCGCTGGCGCATCGCAGTCTCGACCGCAATTGGCGTTGCGAGTGGTGCATTCTGCTGGTTCCTGATGAATCATCTTCATCAGGATGCCGCCGACTTCCGCTGGGCGCTGCGTCTCGCGCATCGCCTGCTGGCCCGGCAAAACCCCTACGATACGCCGTTCGAACAGTATCCGCTCACCGCGGGGCTCCTCGCAGTTCCCTTCGTGGGCCTGCGGCCTGAACTGGCCGCCGGGCTCTTCTGGGGAATCAGCTCTTCCCTGCTTGCGTTCGGCCTCACGCGTCACGGCTACACGCGGCTGCTCATCTTTTTCGCTTATCCGTATTGGGCCGGCCTGCTCACCGTGCAGTGGTCGCCCATCATCGCCGCCAGTGCATTCTTCCCATTGCTGCTGCCCGCAACGATGGCCAAGCCACAAGTCGGGCTGCCTGTGTTCCTCACACGCCTGAGCCGCCGCGGCCTGTTAGCGTGCATCATCGTGGCACTGGTGAGCCTTGCCGTAATGCCGAACTGGCCGTTGCTGTGGCTTCGACAGATTGGGAACTATGAGCACTTCATCCCGATCCTCATTCTTCCGGGGCCGCTCCTCATACTAGCCCTGCTTCGATACCGGGATCGCGATGCGCGGCTTCTCTTCGTATCCGCACTCATGCCGCAGCGCTGGTTTTTCGACAGCTTCATCCTCTGGCTGATTCCGCAATCGCGCCGCGAAATCATCTGGACCGTCTTTTTCAGTTGGGGAGCGGGGATTTGGCGCTGGTATCACACTCCACTTAGCTTCACCGAAGTGGGACGCTGCACGGTGATCCTGCTCTATTTGCCCATGCTGGCCGTCGTGTTTCTGCGAAAGCCACGGCGCCAGGTCCCGGTTGTAGATACTGACAGTTGTCTGGTTCACGTGTGATTGTCTGGACTCCAGAGCCCTCTGAGTGGGTATCTCAACGACCAGCCCGATGAAGCCACACTACTGGCACTACTGGCTCAGCCTGCTGCTGGCTCTGGCCCTCGTCCCTGTGTTGCGCAGCCAGCACCTTCCGCTCAAGTTCGACTGGATCACGCTCGGTGTCGCCTACTGGTGTCTTCTGGCCGCACCGTCGATCTTCGTGGCCGTGGTGCTCTGCCTGATAGGCCTGCCTCGGTGGCAAGTACTGGGGCCCTTCCTGGCACGCTATCGAGCCAATCCGCTTCGCATCGTTCCTTTGCTTGTCTACTTTGCCATTCTCGTCTGGGTCACCACTTGGATGAGCGCATTGATCCTGACCGTCGATGCTGTAGCTCTGCTCGAACTACTCCACCGGCAAAGAGGGCAAGAAGGTCGCCGTGCCACGGTCGCTGTTCTGGCCCCAGCAGCCTACCTGTTCTTAGGATTTCTGATGGTTCTGGCATACAACTGTGCCATCGTTTCAGTTCGCTTCAATTTCGCCACGGACCCGGCCCTCGCCGCCATTGACCGGTGGCTGCTGCATGGCCACTCGGTTTCTGGACTCGCGCACTGGGCGGTGCAAGCCTTTCCGCTGACCATTTTCAGGGCTCTGGAATTTATCTACTTCGGAATGTTTCTTCAGATTGGAGCGACCCTCATCCTTGTCGCTCTCTGCGACGGAAGAACGCGGGCACTGCAATTCGTCGGGACGATCCTCATGTCCTATTATCTCGCCCTCGCCATCTTCTACATCTGGCCCGCACAAGGACCCTACTCTCTCTGCCCCTCACACTTCTCTCGCTTTCCCAGCAGCCTTCAGTCTTACAACATTCAGAAGACGCTGATCCCACACGCATTGGCGCTGTGGCACCACGAGGCCATCTCCCGAATTTCCACCGACTACTTCATCGCATTTCCGTGCATGCACATCGTGCAACCGATCATTGTGCTTTGGTTTTTGCGGCGCTGGAGGCGGATAGCCGTTGCCCTTGCCGCTTACGACGTACTGCTTGTCGCGGCCGTACTACTGCTCGAAATGCACTACGTGATCGACGTCTTGGTCGGCTTGCTGGTAGCGGCGTTTGCGATCACGATCGCTGGCGCCCCTGCGGGATGTCCGGAGCGGGTTCCCCGGTTCCCATCCGCACTTTGACCCCTCCTGAGGCGGAGGAATCCCGAGCCTCATAACCTTCCGAGACCTGGCACGAGAGTCCTACCCGACGGTAATCGCTTTTTCCCCAGGTATGCAAGAAAGTACCACCTTTCCTTCAGGCTGCAAGGTATGATTAGCCTAGTCGGGTGGGCAAATCTTGGGTGGCGGCGGGCGCGATTGTGACGGGTTGCGTTCCACTCGATCTCGAACAATCAGAAAGAGGAATGTCTATGGAACTTGTACGCAGACTATGGTGCGAACAGGAAGGACAGGATATCGCGGAATATGCAGTCATGCTGGCGGTGATCCTCGTCATTGTCGTGGGAACCATCCGGCTCATCGGATCCAACGCCAATAACGTATTCTCCTCTGTCGCCAGTTCCCTGCAGTAGAAAAAGCGGCCAGACCAACATTGCCATTGAAGGGTTCGGGGAGGATTTGGGCTTCTAAGGGAGCAGCATGAACCGCACACGCTTGTTGATGATCGGAGTTTTGGCACTCGCGCTTGGCTTCTTTGCAAGTGTGTATGTCTACAAGAACTTGCAATCGAAGACCGGCTCTGGCACCGAATCCGGGGTCGACGTGATCGTGGCGGCGAACGATCTGCAGGTTGGGGCGAAAGTAGAAGAGCACGACATCAGAATTATCAAGGTTTCCGGCGCCGATCTGCCCCCCGGTGCGCCCCGGAGGCGTGCCGACGTAATAGGACACGGTGTCATTGTCCCCATTTCCAAGGGCGAATTCATCCTGCCCAACCGGTTGGCCGGCGAGAATGCCGGGGCCGGCCTTCCTTCGCTGATCCCTCCCGGCATGCGCGCGGTTTCCGTGCGGGTGAATGAAGTGGTGTCGGTGGCTGGATTCGTGACGCCAGGGACCCGCGTCGACGTTCTGCTGACGGGCACGCCGGGCGCGGGCGGCGAACAGCAGACCACGACCGTTCTGCAGAACGTCGCGGTCCTTGCCTCAGGCCATACGTTAGAACGAACCGCCACCGGCGAGGCCCAGACCACGGCCGTCATCACGCTCCTGGTTTCACCCGACGACGCCCAGCGTCTCACTCTCGCCAGTTCTGAAGGACACATTCAACTCGCTCTGCGTAATCCGCTCGACACTAAGCAGGACGAGGTGCCGTCCTCCAATTCCAGAGGCCTGTACCGGGGACTCGCAGCCCCCACGCCCACGCAACCGGTCATTCGTCACGCGGTCACGAAGAAAATCGCGCCGCTTCCACCAGCCTCCACCGGCATCACGGTTGAGGTATACCAAGGCGACAAAAAGATGGATGTAGTCAAATTCCCAGACGAGAGTCCCGAAACCAAGTGACCGGTAAACCTTCGAGTTGGCAAGTTGGCTTCTTGCGCACCGCCAAGCTTCCTCACAGGGAGAGGAACCTGAAAATGAAAGTTCGCACGTCTTTGCTCGGTGCTTCTCTGTTCGCTGTGGCCTTTGCTCTTCCCGCGTCCTCCGAGATCATGCAGCAGGCGGGCCCCGCGGCCCCCCAGAGCCAAGCGCCAACCAGCACCCAGACCACCACCATTCCGGCGCAGTCCCAGCAGCCTCAAGGATCGGCTCCCTTACGCGTCATGGTGGGCAAGTCTCTGCTCATTAATACGACGGAACGGCTCAAGCGTGTCTCCGTCACCGACCCAGCCATCGCTTATCCCCAAGTCATAACGCCCACGCAGATTTTGGTTCATGGGAAGTCTCCGGGAGAAGTTTCGCTGCTGATCTGGGATGAACTGGAACGCTCGCGCAGTTTCGACCTACGCGTCGATGTAGACGTCAGCGCCTGCGCCGATGAAGAGCGCCGCGTCTTCCCCGACGAGCAAATCACCGTTACACCTTCGCGCGCCGCCGTGGTTCTCTCCGGTCACGTTTCCACCGAAGACGTATCCAAGCGGGCGGGAGAACTCGCCAGCGCTTATTCTCCGAAAGTCGTGAACGTGCTTACCTTCGGGCCGGTCGGCGCTCAGGAAGTGTTGCTGCAGGTGAAGTTTGCGGAGGTGGACCGCACCGCCCTAACCCAGATGGGAATCAACTTCATTTCCACAGGGGGCGCAAATACCATCGGCACCGTGACCACGGGACAGTACGGCGGGTTCGGGCCTCAGACCCTGACCCCGGGCACCAGTTCTTCGGGCACTACCACCACTCCCGCTACCACCATCAACAACGTCCTGAACCTTTTTCTTTTCCGGCCCGATGTTAATTTCGGCGCCGTCATCGAAGCGCTTGAGAACAAAAGTCTCCTGCAGATTCTCGCCGAGCCCAATCTGATTGCAGTCAATGGCAAGGAAGCCAGCTTCCTCGCCGGAGGTCAATTCCCTTTTCCCATCGTGCAGCCGGGCGCGGGCTTTACCGCGGTCACCATTTCGTTCAAGGAATTCGGCGTGCGGTTGCAGTTCACCCCGGTCATCATGCCCAACGGGAATATCCATTTGAAGGTGGCTCCAGAAGTGAGCACCTTGGACTTTGCCAATGCGCTGACCATCTCGGGATTCACCGTGCCGGCCCTGAGCACGCGCAAAGCCGAGACTGAATTTGAATTACAGGATGGACAGAGCTTTGTCATCGCGGGCCTCATGGACAACCGGGTTACCGACATCTACAACAAGATTCCCGGCCTCGGCGACATCCCGATCCTGGGAAATTTCTTCCGCAGCAAGAGCTTGCAGAAGAGCAATTCGGAACTCATGGTGCTGTGCACGGTGCGCCGCATTTCTCCCAACTCGGAGCCCCCTGCCCCGCCCAAGAATCCGAAGCCTTTCTTGGACGACGGCAAGTTCGACAAAGGCAAGTAGGCTGCGAGTCGGTGAAGTGATCGGGCCCGCGCGAGTGCGGGGACAAAGTTTCGCAGTACTGGGAACCGCAGGTTTGTTATGCCAGAGCTGTCAGTCGTCATCGTCGCTACGGACAACGAGCAGCGCGCGGTGCTGCAGGTGCTGGTCGACGGCACCAGCGTGGCACGCACGGTCCACACCTGCGCCAGTTTTCCGGTGGCTGCCTCGGATCCTGTAACGCGGCGGGTGCGAACCGCCAATCCCGACGTGACTCTGGTCGACATTCCCGCCGACAATCCTCTGCTGGCTCTGCGAGCCATTGAACTCCTGCACCAGGAAATGCCCGACGCGGCTATTTTTGCGATCGGCAATCTGAACCAGCCTCAGGTCATCGTCAATGTCATGCGCGCCGGGGCACGCGAATTCATTGAACGTCCGACCAACACCACCGATCTGCTGGAGGCCTTCGTGCGCCTCACGACCGCGCAACGCAGAGGGCGTCAAGAGGGTATCCGCGGCAAGGTTTTCTCGGTCATCAATGCGAAGGGTGGAAACGGCGCAACGACCGTGGCCGTGAATCTCGCGCTGGCTTTGCAGTCCGCGTACGGACAAACGGCGCTCGTGGACCTGGCTCCTCTCGGCCACGCCGCGCTGCACATGAATCTCAAGCCGGTCTTCAATGTGGCCGACGCCACTCGCAATCTTCACCGCATGGACGCCTCCCTGCTCGAAAGCTTCATGACGCGTCACAGCGGCGGTTTGCAATTGCTGGCCGGAACCAACGTGCCCGCTGCCGTGGATCCCTCGACCGCGGAGTTTGTCCGCCTCTTCGACATGCTGGTGACGCATTATCGTTACGTGGTGGTCGACGCCTCCTCGCGTTTTGACGCCGCCAGCCGTCTCATCGCCAGTCTTTCGGAAACCGTGCTGCTCGTCGCCTGCAGCGACGTGGCCTCGCTCTGGAGCGCGGCCCGCGTCCAGCAATATCTGGGAGAGACCGGAAGTCGCGAGCGCGTCCGCCTGGTCCTGAATCGCTTTCGCAAGGTGCCGGGCTTCAGTGAGGCGGACGCGGAGGCCGCGGTCGGCGCTAAATTGCTGTGGCGGATCCCCAACCAGTATTTCGCCGTATCCGGCGCGATCGACCGGGGCACGCCGGTCATGGATCAGCGAAATTCTGAGATCGCCCGCTGCTTCGCCGGATTGGCGCAGGAATTGACGCGCAATGATGTCGACGTAAAGCGCGCAGCGTGGTCGCTGTTCAAGTCGGTTTAGGAATTTAGGGGTCGGAACTAGGGAATCATGGCAAATCTTCAGTCGTTCGAGCGCACCGATTACCAGCAGGTAAAAGCCGACCTGCATCGCAAGATCCTCGATCGCCTCGACCTGGAAAAACTGGGCAAAACCTCGGGCGACTCGGCACGCGATGAAGTGCTGGTCGTCATTCGCAATGCCGTCAACAGCGAAGTCGTGCCGCTTAGCTTTGCCGAGCGCGAACGCCTCTCCCGCGAAATCCTCGACGAGATTTTCGGCCTCGGCCCGCTCGAGCCGCTGCTCAAGGACCCCAGCATCTCCGATATCCTGGTGAACCGTTTCGACCGGGTCTACGTCGAGCGCGCCGGCAAACTCGAACGCACTGCCCTGTCCTTCAAGGACAATGCGCACCTCATGCAGATTATCGAGCGCATCGTCTCGCGCATCGGGCGCCGGGTCGACGAATCCTCTCCCATGGTGGACGCCCGCCTGGCGGACGGATCGCGCGTCAACGCTATCATCCCGCCGTTGGCCATTGACGGGCCTTCCCTCTCCATCCGCCGTTTTGGACGCGAGCCCGTCACCGCACGCCAGATGATTGAGAACCAGACCCTCACCGAGTCGATGCTCGAACTGCTCTCCGCCATGGTCAAGGGACGCCTCAACATCCTGGTGTCCGGTGGAACTGGCGCCGGCAAGACGACTCTGCTGAATGTTCTCTCCGGATACATTCCCAACTCCGACCGCATCGTCACCATCGAAGATGCGGCCGAACTGCAGCTCAAGCAGGAGCACGTGGTCCGCCTGGAGACCCGGCCGCCTAACATCGAAGGCAAAGGCGCCGTGCGCCAGCGGCAACTCGTCATCAACAGCCTCCGTATGCGTCCCGACCGCATCGTGGTCGGCGAGGTCCGTGGCGAAGAAGCCTTCGACATGCTGCAGGCCATGAACACCGGCCACGAGGGATCGCTCACCACGGTACACGCCAACTCCCCGCGCGACGCAATGGCGCGCGTGGAAAACATGGTTTCGATGGCGAATCTCAACATTCCCGAGCGCGCCGTGCGCCACCAGATCGCTTCCGCCGTGCATGCCGTCATACAGATCGCGCGTCTCTCCGACGGTACTCGCAAGGTCATCACCATTTCGGAGATTACTGGTATGGAGGAGGACCGCATCGGCATGCAGGACATTTTCAGCTTCGACCGTACCGGCACCGACGAGAGCGGAAAGGTCCGCGGTGTATTCCGTGCGACCGGCGCGCGTCCGCAGTTCGCCGACCGGTTAGCGATATCGGGTGCCCGCTTGCGGCCGGCGCTGTTTGAATCGAAAACTGAGGTCTAAGGATTTATGCCCGCAGCTCTGATCGCGCTTCTCGTGTTTGTCATGGTCGCGCTCGCGGCTTTCGCCGTGGGCTCGGTTCTCGACCAGCGCAACGCCCGCGCCCGGCTCATCAAGGAACGCCTGGCCAACGAGCGCAAGGCGCCCGAGCTCGCCGCAGAGGAAGAACTCGCCCTCCTGCGGGATGAGCAACTGAGCCAGATTCCCGCTCTTGACCACCTGCTGCGGCGGTCCGCACGGGTCACCGACATCCAAAAAATGCTGGCGCAGGCGGGTATGTCCATGCGTGCCGGCAACTTTCTCGGGTTCTCGGCTCTTGCCGGAGTCGTGGCCACATTCTTGGCTTATGGTCTTAGCAGGCGCGTCGAAATCGCATGGGTGGCGATGCTGGTCGGCTTCGTGCTCCCCTATTCCTACGCTTCGTTTCGGCGCAACAAGCGCTTTGAGAAATTCGAGGCACTTTTCCCCGAGGCGATCGACACTCTGGCGCGCGCGGTTCGAGCCGGACACGCCTTCACCACCGCAATCGAAATGATTACTAACGAAGTGGCCGAACCCGTCTCCAGCGAGTTTCGCCAGCTCTACGAAGAACAGAAATTCGGTATGCCGGTCCGCGATGCTCTCATCAATCTCACCGAGCGCATGCCCCTGGTCGACTTAAAATTCTTCGTGACCGCGGTCATGCTGCAGCGCGAGACCGGCGGCAATCTGGCGGAGATTCTGGACAACTTGTCGTATGTCATCCGCGAGCGGTTCAAAATTCAACGTCAGGTGCGCGTCTATACCGCCCAGGGACGTCTGACGATGGCGTTGCTGATGGGGATGCCACCTATCATCGTCACGGTCATGATCATCCTGAATCCTGCTTTCATTCGCCCGCTCTTCTCTGACCCGATTGGACACACGCTGCTGGTCGCCGGGATCACTCTGCAAACAATTGGATATTTCGTGATCCGCAAGATCATCCGGATCCAGGTATAGTCATGCTGCCTCTGCTCTTAGTCGTCGTCGTGTTCGTCACCGTGGTGATGGCGATCTTCGCCTTCGGAGCGGCAATGGTGACTCCCAGTTCGGTCCTGGGCGCTCGTCTGCGCGCACTGGGCGGACAGCAACAGCCGGTAGAGAACAAGCCTGCCCTCCGGGAACGCATCGAGCAGGCGCTGGGCCCCATCAGCAAAGCCATCCCGCTTTCTGCGGCCGATGTTTCCCGCACGCGCGCCTGGCTGATTCAAGGCGGATTCCGCGATGCCATCGACGTCAACTACTATTTCGGCGCACGTCTTCTGATGGCTGCGGCCGGACTTGCCGGCGTCGCGCTGTTCGCCGGCTTCGATAACCTTTTCCTGCTCGTCGGGGTTCCCGGTCTCGGATTCTTCCTTCCGCGCTTTATCTTGAAGCGGATGATCAAGGCCCGGCAGCATCGCATTCGCCTCGGCCTGCCGGACGCCCTCGACCTCACCGTCATCTGCGTTGAGGCGGGTCTCGCGCTTGACCAGGCTCTGACGCGGGTGGGCCAGGATCTGCACCACGCTCACCCCGATCTCAGCGATGAGTTCCATCTTGTGAATCTCGAGATGCGCGCCGGTAAACCCCGCGCCGAAGCTCTCCGTAACCTGGTGGACCGCACCGGGGTTGACGATATCCGTTCTCTGGTTGGTACGCTGATTCAAACTGATCGCTTCGGCACCAGCGTCGCCCAAGCCCTCCGGGTGCATTCCGACTCCCTCCGCACGGAACGCCGGCAACGGGCCGAAGAACAAGCTGCAAAGACCACCATCAAGATGGTCCCCCCACTGGTGATATTCGTTCTGCCTTCGATTATTTTTGTCACGATCGGCCCGGCTATCATCGAACTGATCCGGCAACTGGGGCCCGTTTCGGGCGGGCGGTAGAAGGCGGCGCAAACCGCAGCGCAGAAACTGGGGAGCATTGGCATTTATGGCGGTTTTTTCCTCGCAGGGGCAGGCCTTCAATCAAACCCGCCAGGCGTACCTCGCCACCGCCCTGGCGGTGGCCGACACGCACTGGACCCGGCTGCGCGGCCTGCTTGGGCTCCGCTCGAGTGACTTCCGTAATGGCTCCGGCCTCTGGATTGTCCCTTGTCACGGCGTTCATACTCTTGGTATGGGATTCCCCATCGACGTCGTTTATCTGGATCGCGCGATGACGGTCATTCATATTCAGCGCGACTTGCAGCCCTGGCGCTTTGGCCCGGTCCGGACGCAAGCGGCGTCCGTCCTGGAACTCCCGTGCCGCACTGCGGCTGAAACGAGAACCGCGGTGGGCGATAGAATTGAGATAACGATCGCAAAGGATGGTGGAGTACCACCCGCGTGAGTGAAACCCTCCAACTCGAAGAGACCGTCGAACTTCACGACGCGCCCAAGCTGGCCGTCGAATGGTCCTCGCCATGGCGCGAGTTCGTCGGCGCGATCCGGCCCGCCTTGGCGCGTTCCGAGGCCCGCCTGGCCGGCGAAGCTCCCTTCGGATTGGTTCCCATGCGCATCATGATCCCTTCCTATCTTCTGGAAGCTTTTCTGATCTTTGCGTGGATCGTGGTGCAGGTAAAGATCCAGGAGCTGCGCCCGTATGTTTCGCCCAGGTTGCCCAGCCACGACGTAATCTACTACAGCGGCGATGAGTTGCCCCGCACCGAGGATCTCGGGGGTGCCGAGGCTGGAACCACCGGCCGGGCCGGCGGCGACGAAGCGCACCATCGCACGCAGACCATCAAGATTGCCCGCGGCGGCTCTCTGGTTCCGAAGGTCGTGGATGCGCCCAACCTCAAGCTTCCAACCTCCCGCGAAGCGGTGGCAAACCTCCTGGCGATCAAGCCGAATCCGGGGCCTCCCCCTTCGGAGGGAATGCGCTCGACCCGTACCGCGCCGAGTCTTGCAACCGCGTTAATCGCTCCTGCTCCGAATGTAATCCGCGATTACACTCGCAACGGTGTTCAGCTCGACTCGGTGATCGCCCCGGCGCCATCGGTGTCGCGCGATCGGTCACTCACGGCGCCCAATCTCAGCGCCACACTGATTCCGCCGGCGCCCAGCGTTTCGAGCGAACACACTCTGGTTGCTCCAGCTCTGAGTCCAGCCGTGATTCCGCCTGCCCCCAGCGTCAAGCGCGACCCGATGGTTGCGTTATCGCTCAGTACCTCGGTGGTGGCGCCTGCTCCAAGCGTTGCCCGTGACAGAACACGCTCGAATCCGGCGCTTGCCACCAATGTGATTCCGCCCGCGCCCGGCGGAGTGAGCCGGGAGATTTCCAGTTCGCCCGTGCAGATGACCAACGCGGCGGTAATACCACCACCGATCTCGTCTCCCGAGCGCGTCAGCCCACGCAATCCCAAGCTGAGTTTGCCCGCACCATCCGTCATCGCGCCGCCGCCCTCGGCCGACGTCTCGCAAGACATGCACCGCCTCGCCAGCGGCAGCATTCCGGATTCGTCGAAGACGGTGGTGCCCCCGCCGCCCACACAATCGGGCAGCGGATCTTTCATGAGCAGCCTGATGGGCAAAATCTTTGGCGCCACCGAAGTCGTGCCACCCCCGCCCGCCGTTCATTCGAACGGCCCGAGCGGCGGTACCGGAACCTCGCTCGCCGCCAATGTCGTCCCGCCTCCGCCAACTGTCGGCACAAGCACGGCTGGCGGTAATCCGCGCGGCACGCGCAACGGCATGGGGGCGTCGCTGGGCACGAACGTGGTCGCTCCGCCGCCCTCCGTTGGTGTGTCCGGGGGCACCGGCACGCGCTCATCCGCATCGTCCTCAGCGCCGACACTCGGCGCGCCGAGCGTCGTTCCGCCCCCGCCTGCGCTCTCCGGAGCCGGTGGTGGCACCGGAAATACCGGCGGCGGCGCGGGGGCTCCCGGCGGCACATTGCTCGCCAACAATATCGTCCCCCCGCCACCTTCTCTTGGGGGTGGCTCCGGAGCCGCTGGCTCCGGCCTGGGTCGCAAAGGCGCAGGCCTCGGCGCACCGCGGGACGCTGGCGCAGGCCTGGCTCCGTCCTCCAGTGGGGGCAGCGGCGCCAATGCGGGCGCGGTGATTTCCAGCCAGCCCGGCTCCAAAGTTGGACTGCCCAGCAGCGGCGGCACCGGTTCGCTTGCCCTGTCTCCCTCGGGCGGAGACAAGCCCGGCCTCGGTGGGGCCGGTGGCGGCACCAGCATTGGCCATGGCAATGGTCCGGGCAGCGGCATGAAGGGAGCAGGCCCCGGCGCTGGAAAGGCCGACTCCGGACACGGTTCTGATCCAAATGCGCGCGGAGGCATCTCTCCCGCCGCAGGCCCGGGTGGCGCCGGAAGCGTGCCCTCTGGCACTCCAGCCGTCCGCGGCGTCGACATCAGCGGTGGCAGCAGCCAGGTCACGATTCCCGGCTTTGGGTCGGATCCTTCTGCCAGCGATCCTCAGACTCCCGGACATTCCTCGGTCAAGCAGCGGCAAGCGCTTGGAGTCACCATCGTCGCCACGGCAACTTCCGGAGGAGCTTTCGAGCCGTACAAGAACCTTCTGCGGGGCGAGAAGTACACCACCTATTTCGATACTTCTCTGGGCACCGTGGTTATGGAATTTGCCGACGAGGCTGCCACGGGCCATCCCTACGGAGGGACGCTCACCGCCCCCACCGCGATGCGCACAGATCTGGCCGACGGCTTGCCCCGCGCCCGCATGGTGGTCACGTGCACTCTGGACGCTTCTGGCAACTTGAAGAGCCTGCGCGTGCTCGAAGCCGGCCCAGCCGATATGACCGCCAAAATCCTCGCTGCTCTGCGCAGTTGGAAGTTCCAACCCGCCATGCGCGGCAACCAGCCAGTGGAAGTCACTGCGATCCTGGGTTTCGGAATCGACACCAACGATCGCTTCTAGAACGGGCCTAAAATCGGAAGCGTCCGGCTGTGTGGATATCCTGCGTTCCCTCCCAAGCCCCTTCGTCGTTACATCCGTCACGCCTTGCATCCCTGAACCACTGATCTTCCATCCATCGTTTCCGATATCCATGGAAGGGGCCGACGTGTAACCGGAGGGGCAATGGATTTTGACCACGCCGTCGCCATCCACAGCAAGTGGAAGCTCAAAATGCGCCGTTCTTTAGCCAAGCACGACGGCAGTCTGAGTCCCGCCGAGGTTAGTCTCGATCAGGAGTGCGTGCTGGGCCAGTGGATCTACGGCGAGGGCGCGAGCTACGCCTCCCTCCCGGAGTATACGAGGCTAAAGTATGAACACGCCCGCTTTCACCAGGTTGCCGCAGGGCTGATTAAGAAGGCAAATTCCGGAGAATCGATCGACGCGGAGATGGCTCCTTGCTCAAACAGTGAATTCTCGACATCCTCTTCCGCCGTCGTCATCGCAATCATGGCCATGAAGAAACGGCTTTCGGCGTAGCCGGCAGGCGTTCCCGCTCTCGATCGAACTACTTCGCGCTTCTCCTGCTCCTGCGGGGCGATGGCGGAATCACGCCCTTCTCCGGACGCTCCTTCTCGATCTTGTCCGACAGTTTGTGCCGCGGCTTGTCCCCAGCCGACGACAACTGCCGACCTGCCGCGGTCACGGTGAGTCCCTGCCCCGTGTAGATCGCCTCGCTGTAAGTCGTTTCCGAGATCGCCGACGCCACCGCGAACACTCCGTGCGGCACGCCATTGGTGAACGCCGTCGCAATGTAATCTCCCACCATCAATCCGTTCTGCGAATTCGGCAGCCAGCTCAGCAGCATTGGCCCGGTGAGCGTGACCGGCGCATTCCACGTCGAGCCTCCGTTCGCCGACGAAATGGAGCCCACAATGAGCTGGCACGTCGCCACCGTGCAGTTGCTCTGCGAATAGTAGTAATAGTGAAGCGCCACGTGTGCCCCGGCGCCCCAAGTCGCCGGATCTATCCCGATCCCCGGGATGAAATGATCCACGGTACTTGAGGTGTCATCGATGGGAACGCGCGTAACCGCGCTCCAATTCACGCCGTCCGTCGAAGTGCTGTACACCAGGTCGTTGGTTGAGCAGTTGGAACGGAACCGGCAATCCTCCCAGACGACCCACACCGTTCCCGCGCCATCGACGGCGGCCGACGGCAACGGCCCGCTGCGGATTCCTCCCGCATCGGCGTGGAACTGCAAATTCGAGATCGTTACTGGGGCAGTCCAACTCAGCCCGCCGTCGCTCGAACTGAAGGACGACATGAAGGCGGTCTCAGTTTGCCCGACCACGACCACCGTTTCAATCGGCACTACCACCGTCCCGTTCGGCTGCACCAGAGGCTGGCCGCCGATCCCCTTCGACAGATTCGCGGTGGGCGTCGCCACTCCCCAGGTCAGCCCTCCGTCCGTGGAAGTGCTCATCAGAATCAAATCCGAATTGATGGGATCGTCCCACTCCATATAGCAATTGCCATAATGCGGGCTGCTCGCCCAGCTGTCGCACACAATCCAATTCTTGTCGGAACTCTGGGCGGTTGGGTCGACGCTCACGGGGTTTTGCCATGTGAACCCATCAGTGGACCGGCTCACCACCACAGCCGGAGTGTGAGAGGTACCAGAGAGCGGCAGCGACGCGATCATCCACACGCCGTGCTTCGCATCATAGGCGACGGCAGGATCGCTGGCCGCATCGTATGGCCCTGTCCCTTCCCCAGTCGTCAGGCCCGGCAGAAATCCGTGGCTCCAGGTCGTTCCTCCGTCGGTGGAAGTCGCCCATCCAATATCCGTCGCGCCCCCGGGAGCGATGCGTCCGGTCTGAAACGTAGCCACCAGTGTGGTCCCGTTCGCCAGCATATGCGGCTCAACCTCGGTCGCATGCTGGCCCGGACCTACGGTATAGGGATCTGAACTAACCTGAGTCAGGTTCGACCCCACGGGATTCCCCGGCTGTGACACGGACGCGGAAGGGGAAGAAGACCCCGAACACCCGGCAAGCGCCAGCGTCCACAAAACGAGCAAGAAGACACCCGCCGTCCTCGTGCAGAAAACATCGAACTTTATTCCCATTGTTAAAGACCTGAGAGCCCGTCGTAGCGCCGCCGTCCCGGCGGCTGTCGTGGCGGCGTCCCGCCGCCACCTGCGCGGGCAAGCTGCCCCCGCGACAGCCGGCAAGATGCCGGCGCTACGAAGTAGAGAATGTCCTGAAATCAAAAGCCGCCGGCTCCATCATCGGTGGGGACCCCGCAAACGTCAATTGCTACTTCTGGCGACCGCTTTGGAGCACGCCGCGACGTTGGAATCCCGTCCCCTAAGGACTCACCGGGTCGCGCACAAATGCGATTGCCACATCATCCGTGTAAATCGGTTTCCACCCCTTGGTCCCGGCCAGAATGTTGGCCAGCGCCGCGTCTCTGGGCAATAGCACACAGGAAGTCTCATGCGTCTCGAGGAATTGCTCCCATCCCCGCTCAACGCGCGTCATCTTCAAGTAAGACTTGAAGAACTGCTCGCCGTACAAATCATGCCGGTCATCCACCACCACGCGTGTCTTGGGATAAAGACGGTAGATCAGATAGCCGCCCCAGTAGTCCGGACTCAGCACCGGGCCCTTCACTTCATATTGCTCCAGATAATTCACTGCCTCCACCGGCATGCGCTTGGGATCAAAGTGCGCATCCATCAGCAGACTGGATCCGGCCCGTCCGCCGTTCGCCGCGATTGTCAATGTGCCGATGATCGCAACCATCGGCCACACGTGACCACGCAGTCCCACTTCGACGGCACTCATTCTCTGGAAGAACCCTTGGGCAAGTCTCACTACAGGCAGCAACGGCCCCACCACCATCACCAGCAGAATGGAAGAAACCGGAATACTCCGCGACGCATAGAGTCCTGCATACACGGCGAACAAAACCGTCAGCCCTTGGCTCATCCGCAACTCCCGGCCCCGGACCGCCAGGACCGCCACCGTGATAAGCAGCAGCACCAGGAAACACCGCTGCGCCACCCCATGAAAGTTGGGCGACTGAAACTCATCGATGTGATCCATCAGGAAGCGGTTCGAGAGATAAGAGTAAACGTGCGCGTAGAGCTTCCACCCATAGGGATTCACCAGGCTCGCCGCCACGGAAAGCAGCCCCAGCCCCGCTAGATTCCACACTCTCTTCCCTGCTGCGATCTTCTGCAGTAGTTCCTCGATCCGACTCTCCTTAGCCCTGAACCAGCTCCAGATTGCGCCTAGCAGGAAAATTCCCAGCAGTACAAACCCAACCAGAAAGCCGCCGTGCATGTTCACCCATACCAACATCAGCAGCGGGAGCGCCCATAACCATCGCCTGCCCCGGCTGCCTCGCCCGGCGAAACAATCCCGCTCCGCAGAATCGAGGATCCAGAACCACGCGAGCGTGAACAGCCAGCTCACGACATGCGGGCGCGCCAGAAAATGAATCATCGACGCCGACACCGCGAGCAGCACCAGCACCAGCGCAACCAACAGGTTCGCCCCACGCGCCATGAGTAAGCGAAACATCCACGCGAATACCGCCGCGATCACCACGGCCGTAAGCCACACGACCCCATTCAGTCCCAGCGTACGTTCCAGCTGACCCACAACCAGGTCATACAGCCATTCCCACGCAAACCACGGGCTGCCCGCCATCGTCGAAGAAAACGAATCCACGAGCGGGATCGCATGCGTTGCCAGAATCTGCTGCCCCGTCCGAATGTGCCACCCGATTCCCGCATCTCCCAGCAGGCGCACCGACAGCGGCGTGAACACAAGCGCACCCAGCAGGGCGACAAAAATCAAGTCTGCCGCCGAGGGCATCGCTACGCGAACCCATGCCGGAGTTCCTGTCCCCGGAGAACTTCTGGAACCGTCTGCCATCGCGCTGAATCTTATAGAGGTGGGGCTATAACAGCAAGATGACCAGCAAGGCGATACCGCGAGTCGTGATCGTCGGCGCCGGCTTTGGCGGACTGAACGCCGCGCGGGCTCTGGCCAAGGGGCTAGTCCAGATCACGGTTATCGACCGCAAGAACCACCACACTTTTCAGCCGCTTCTGTACCAGGTGGCCACCGCCGGCCTTTCCCCGGGAGAGATTGCCGCGCCGATCCGCTCCATTCTTCGCACTCACAAAAACATCGAAGTGCTCATGGCCGAGGTTACGGGATTCGATCTTGACCGCCACACCGTCGAGACCCCTGAGGCCGACATCCCCTACGACTACCTGGTCGTCGCCGCCGGCGCGCGCCACGCCTACTTCGGACACGATGATTGGGAGCCTTACGCTCCCGGCCTCAAGACCATTGAGGACGCGCTCGAAATCCGCCGGCGCGTACTCCTAGCCTTCGAGTTGGCGGAGCGGCAAGCTGCCGCCGGCGAAACCGCGGTGCCCCTCAACTTCGTGGTGGTCGGCGCCGGGCCCACCGGAGTCGAACTGGCGGGCACGCTCGCCGAGATCTGCCGGCACGCCCTGGCCCACGAATTCCGCTCGATCGATCCCTCCCGCACGCATATCCTGCTGATCGAAGGCGGTCCGCGCGTCCTCCCTGCCTACGCGGAAGATCTGTCGCGCAGCGCGCAGGAACAACTAAATCACCTCGGCGTCGAAGTTCGCACTTCAACAACCGTGACTCAGATTGAGCCTGGCGCGGTCCATGCTGGAAACGCGCGGCTCCCCGCGACGGTGGTGCTATGGGCGGCAGGAGTGGCAGCCTCCCCGTTGGGCAAGAGCCTGGGCGTGCCGGTCGATCGCGCGGGACGCGTGCTGGTACAGCCCGACCTCAGCGTTCCCGGCCATCCGGAAGTCTTCGTCATTGGCGACCTCGCCGCGCTGAAAGACGAACATGGCAAAATGCTTCCCGGTATCGCTCCGGTCGCGATCCAGCAAGGCCGCTTCGTCGCCAAAGTGATTCGTGAAGAACTGGACTCGCGTACCGGTTCAACCTCGGGTGCCCCATCCTTCTCGCGTTCTTTGCGAGAGGCTGGGGATTTTGACGCGCGTCCCGTGTTCCATTACTGGGACAAAGGCAGCCTGGCCACCATCGGCCGGGCGGCTGCCGTCGCTGAGTTCGGCCGTATCCACATCTCCGGTTTTATCGCGTGGTTAGCATGGTTGTTCGTTCACATTCTCTTTCTCATCGGCTTTCGCAACCGCCTCCTGGTCTTCATTCAGTGGGCATGGTCCTATGTCACCTACGAACGGGGTGCGCGCTTGATCACAGGCAGTACCTACTTGCCGGGATGGACTGCCGATCACCACGGTTCTGCGGTGGCCAAAGAGCCGACCCCACAAGAAATCCACACTGGCCCAGCCAAATAGAGGGACAATAGCTATGGGCCTTGGATTTTGAACTCATGTGCGCCGCCAAGGTCGCCCTTTGTAGCACAAGGCAACGCTCTGTCATCCTAAGCGAAGGACCTATGCACTCCTCGTCGACCATAAAGAGCTACTCGAAGTTGCGCCTGATCATCAGCATTGCAGCCGTTATTTTCTTCTCCTTCCCCGCCTCCGCCGAGATTCTGAAAGTCGTCATCAACGACACGATCCAGCCCATCAGCGCAGAGTACATTGCCCGCGCCATCGAAGAGGCCCACCGCCGTAACGCGCAAGCCGTATTGATCGAGATGAATACGCCCGGCGGCCTGGTCAGCTCGACGCGGGAGATCATCGAGAAGATCTCGGCCTCGTCCGTGCCCGTCATCGTCTACGTGACGCCCACCGGCGGGCATGCCGGCTCTGCGGGAATATTCATTCTTGAGTCTGCCGACATCGCCGCCATGGCTCCAGGAACGGCTGCTGGCGCCGCTCATCCCGTCACGCTCATTGGCCCGGTCCAAGTTAAGCCCGATGAGGAGATGAACCGGAAAATCGAGAATGACGCCGCAGCCCTCATGCGCTCCGTCGCCTCCAAGCGCGGACGCAACATCGAGAGTGCCGAGAGTGCCGTACGGGAATCGAAGTCCTTCACTGAGCAGGAGGCGCTCGCAGGGCATCTTATCGATTACGTCGCCTCCAGTCCCGAAGACCTCTTCCGCCAAATGCAAGGGAAGAAATTCAAACGCTTCAACGGGGAATCCGCTTCGCTGGACCTCACGGGTCAGCCGCTCGTTCCGTTTGACATGACCCTCAAGGAAACCATCCTCGATACGCTGATGGACCCGAACATCGCGTTCCTGCTGCTTGCCATCGGAGCGCTCGCGCTCTACGTTGAATTCAACCATCCCGGGGCGGTCATCCCTGGCACGGTGGGAGTGGTGTTCATCCTGCTCGCTGCCTTTGCGCTTAATTTCCTTCCCACACGCTTTGCTGCGCTGGGATTGATTCTTGGAGCCTTCGCTCTGTTTGCCGCGGAAGCCAAGTTCGCCACCCACGGTGTCCTCACCATCGGCGGCATTGCGCTCCTCACGCTGGGGGGCCTGCTTCTGGTGGATTCGCCCATCCCGGAAATGCGCGTCCACCTGCTGACCGCGCTAGCCGTCAGCATCCCGCTCGGCCTGATCACCGCCTTCCTGATGACCATTGCTCTCAAAGCGCGGCGCAACAAAGTGGTCACTGGAGCCCAAGGCCTGGTCGGCGAAACCGGAGTCGTGCAAACCGCGCTCTCGCCGCAAGGCAAAGTCTTCGTCCACGGCGAACTGTGGGACGCGATCGCTTCCTCAGCCTTGCCCGCGGGGCAACTCGTGGTGGTGCGCAAAGTCGACGGTTTTATACTGCAGGTCGATCCGCTCGGAGCGACTCCGCCTCCAACCAGCCCCGCTCCAGCGATTCTCTAACCGCAGTTGGGATAAGGCAACGATGTGGAGACAGCCGCCTCGGTTGTCCCGCCAGGGCGCAGCCCGGCGGAACAAACACGACTCTGAATGGCAGGATCAGATAGCTGGATCTGCTGAGATCGCCGCCGCTCTACTTCAAGTTGAACAGCGCATTCACATGCGCGGTCACAGTCACGGTCTGTGGCGTGAATTCCTCCGTCGGGGCCGGCGGAGCCGCGTTGGCCATAGCGGACATTGCCCGCGCCATGCGCGGCATCACGACCCGCGGGTTCTCAAACGTGTCGATAGAAGCGTAGGAAAGGTCTCCAAGAGCCCGGCCACTGGCGTGAGCCAAAGTGTCAGCGGAATTGTGCGCCCGCCGGTAGGCGTCTTCGACTGCCTTGTTCTTGGCGTCGTCCATATTTTCAAGCGTGTAACTGAGGTTCTGGGTCTCGCTGACGTTGGCCTCGGCGAGTTGCTGGGTAATGGGACCGACCTTCGCAAAATCCTTCAGCTTCAGCGTGACGTCCGTCGTGACGCGGTATCCAATGACTCTCTGCTTCGGCTTCCACTCATACACGGGTTGTACGGAAAGGGATCCAATGGTCGCGGCCTTGGGCTCAATCCCATTGGCGCGAAGCACCTGCCGCACCTGGTCGACGTTCTTTGACGCCCGCTGAAAGGCGGCTTGCGACGTGTCATCCTGCACGGAAACGTTGAATTGAATCTGCGCTGTATCCGGGGCAGCCTCGAACTTGCCGTCCGCACCAACGTAGACGGTATTCGCCTGCGCGTTAACCGAGGGGTGATCCTGGGCAACGGCTGCAGTTGCGGAGAAAAGAAGTGCGATGAACAAACCTGCGGATTTCATGGCGGCCCTCCGGGAGGATTATCCCATGTGGGCGAATAATCCCAACAAGGTTCCTCTCTAGAGGAACGGCGGCGAGCATTCATCTTGCGCGGTCCGCCGAGGAAACTGGATGTCTTGTCTCTCGTGACCTCATGATCAGAAGGATTCGACTCTATCGCGACGGGACTGCCAGATTCCGATCCAGCCGGATCTCGAGAGCAGTCCCCTTGTCGAGAACGAGATCGTGTCCCGATTCAAAAGCCGAGGAAGCTCCAGCAGCGGCCCCGGAACCGGCGCCGGCCGCGGCCCCACGCTTCCCGCCCGATCGCGCCCCTTCCGCGGCGCCTTCGCCCGCTCCCACCACGACCGCCTCGGCAATCTGCTCTTTGCTCATCCCTTTGCGTCCGATTTCTCCCTCTTCGCCGATCTGTCTTAGACCGTGTTCACCAGGGACTCCCGTCACCGTGGCGATCAGCGGAACCCATCCCCTGGCAGTTTCGATTTCATCGAAGCTCAAGAGAATGCGTGTGCGCAGACCCGGCTCGACAGCGCTGACATGCCCCTTAATCTTCTTCCCCGCCTCGATTGTCTGGCCGTTCGCGGTGACCAGAGGCTCGGCCAACCGGGCATGGAAATGATCGCCTGCCTTCACCGCTTTGGTGTCAAGCCGGTCTGAAAGCTGGATCAGAAAGATGGTGCCCTGCGGCACAACATTGG
The DNA here is from genome assembly GCA_017883425.1 of Candidatus Sulfotelmatobacter sp. Taxonomy (GTDB): domain Bacteria; phylum Acidobacteriota; class Terriglobia; order Terriglobales; family Acidobacteriaceae; genus Sulfotelmatobacter. The sequence continues at coordinate 22,704 of JADGNP010000011.1, forward strand.
CGGGCACCGGAGGCACGTCTTGCGCAACCAGCGATATTGAGAATAGGGCGATCAGCGAGGCAGCAAGACGAATACGAAAACGGAGAGTGCGAATGGGCATAGGGATCTCCCTGGATTTGGAATTCTTATGCGATTGGATGGGAGGGAGCGGGAAAATGCTGCCTGCGAGGCTGCAATCGAGACGATATTCTTCTCTACTTATGCCCCGGAGCGGGCCCGGCCACGGCCAGCAGATCGACTTGCAGGCCCGCGGAGTGCAACCCTTCAATCGTGGTAGCAGGAAGTTTTCCGGCCGCCGGTAGAATGCCGACCGCTCGGTTTTTGCCCAACTGCTTGGCCTTATGGAGGCCGCGATCGGCGAGCGTGAGAACCTCCTCATAGCTGATGGCCCGCGGATTGTCGGGACACCAGGGAAACGCCGCCCAGCCCAGGGAACAGGTACGGTACATCGTTTCTCCCGATCCGCCCAGGCCAATCGGCGTATCGGCCACCGCGGAAAGAACACGCTGGGCCAGCAATTCAGCTTCGGTGCGATCCGTGTACCGCGATACGATCAGAAATTCTTCTCCACCCCAGCGCACCAGAACATCGGAGTGGCGAATGGAAGAACTGAGACGGCGGGCCATCTCCACCAGCACCTTATCGCCGACATCGTGTCCGTAGTGGTCATTCACTTCCTTGAAATTGTCGGCATCGATCAAATAGAAGACCAGATCGCGGGTGTGCGGGTCGCGACCATCGGTGTGAGACCGCAACGCCTGGCTGACGTCCGATTCGATCGTCGCGGAGAAATAGCGGCGATTGCGCAGGCCCGTCATGGGATCGGTGAGCGAAGCCTCCTGCAGCACTATGTTGGTGCGCCGCAACTCCAGGTTCAGGCTGCGATGCTGGATGAACAGCAGAAACGCCATCAGAAACATGGTCGCCAGCGTCACCAGCACCCGGAAATCGGAAACCTTGTGCGGAAGCCGCGGATCGAGCAGAGCATAGAGCGCAATAATGGGCAACGAAAGCACGGCCATCATTGCCAGGTTCGCCATCCACGAACCGTACGATTCGTCGGCTGCGGTCTCCGGCGCCGGCGACAGGCCCGGTCCCAACAGAGCGACCGCGGTGAACAAAGCAAAGGAACCAGAGTACGGAATGTCATACCAACTGCCGGTGAAATAGACATCTCTCTCGATGGCGCGGTTGAGAACGTAGAACCAGATGCCATTGAACACGAACGCGCCGCAGAGACAGGCGTAAAACGTTTTCCATCGTCCCGAGCTTTCGCGCCAGAAAACCAGCAGGACGCAGGTGAGGAGGACCGTTTCCGCCGTAGAGAGCAGGTCGAAGTTGCGATTGTACGCGCCCTCATTCGGCGAAATGTACTGCCAGCACACGACGAACGATACGTAAAGGTAGAGCCACCAAAGCAACAGGAGTAAGAAGTCCAGCACGCCGAGGCGCGCGCTCCGCTCGGAGGGCTGCCGGTGTGGCCGGAGCAACAGGCCAGCAATCATCGGCGCTCCAGCCAGAAACAGTAACGCATCGGCGGGCAGCATGGCCGGGACTTTTTTTTGCAGGATTAAGTCAAAAGTGACCCACACCATCTGATCGCTGAACCACAGTGCCCATCCCGCGGCCTGCAGCATCCAGAACCAGCGCGTACGGCCTTTGCTTGCGGCGCCGTTCGAAGCAAACGCGAACAGGGCAGAAAGCATGAGCAATCCGCCCACAATGTCGCTGACCGCGGCCAGGGCGAGGCCCCGAGGCAGGAATACGCAGGCCACGGTCAGCACGACCGTGAGGAGCACGGCCGCCACAAGCAGGAATTTCGATGGAGTACGGCCGTTCAAAGGTTTCCACCTTCGCGCCCGGATTTAGCCCTTGGCCCCTGTGGAATACGCGACCCGGTAGATCTGGGCGTCGTGAATTTCCTTGCGCAGATCCTCCCAGATATTGTCCGGCATTTCGAGAAACACTTTCACAACTTCGGGATCAAACTGGCGCCCGGACCACTTCGTGATTTCCTCACGCGCAGCCTGCAACGTCTGCGCCGGCCGGTAAATCCGATCGGAGGTGATGGCATCCAGGGTGTCGGCGACGGAGAAGATGCGCGCCCCGAGGGGAATCTGTTCTCCCTTAAGGTTCCGGGGATAACCATTGCCGTTGAACCACTCCTGGTGCGAGTACACAATCTCGGCGGCCTCCACCAGAAACGGAATTTTCTTTACGATCTGATAACCGTGGTAGGCGTGCTCCTTCATGATCGTCATTTCGTCGGACTCGAGTTTTCCCGGCTTATTCAGGATCCTGTCCGGGATGGCTATCTTTCCGATGTCGTGCAGGAAGGCTCCGCGGGCAATGGTATTGATCTGTTCGCGGGGCAGGCCCATGGCGCGGGCGATGGCGATAGTGAAAGCGGTTACGCGCTTCGAGTGGCCTTCGGTCTCACGATCTTTCAAGTCCAGCGCGTCGCCCAGGGTCTCGAGCGTGATGTCATAGGAACGCTCCAGGCTCGCCATCGCGGCCTGCAGTTGATCGGTGCGCGCCTTGACCAGCGATTCCAGGTTCGTCTGATAGGTTCGGTTCTCCACCTTCAGCCGGCGGTTCTCCAGGGCGCGGCTGACCGTGTTGAGGAGTTGCTCGCGCTCGAAAGGCTTCAAAAGATAGTCGTAGGCCCCGTTTCGAATGGCGGCCAACGCGACAGAGATGTCGTGCACGGCAGTAACCATCACGACCGGCATGTCGGGATATCTCTCCTTGGTGCGTTCCAACAGGCCAATGCCGTCGAGGTCCGCCATCATCAGGTCCGAGAGCATCAATTCAAACTCTTCCCCGGAGGTGAGAACCGCGAGAGCTTCCATACCGGAAGCCGCCTGTTTACAGGCATATCCGGCAGTACCGAGCATGGAGGCTACGATTTCTCGAATCGGTTCTTCGTCGTCAACTACAAGAATGCGATCTGGCATGGGAATACACGAAAGTCTATCGGCGATTGTAACCCACCCGCGAGATGCCGAAAGTAATCATTCAGGTCCGGAAACTCTATCGAGAAATTGCCGGGCCATGATATTCAAAAGCAAGGAAAACGTATGTCCGCAAAGCGATGAGCGCATTCCTGTGGTCGATCTGGAATACGGTTGCAAGGTTTGGCCTGGCCAGGCCCACAGCGGCAGAATTGGCTCTGCTGATCCTGCTGGGCGCCTCTCTGCTCGCGCTGCGCGCCTTCCGCGAGAACTACCTTAAGATTTGGGTGTTGGGTTGGAGCGCCTTCGTAGCGTCGCGCCTGGCCGAGCATTGCTTCGCGGCGAAAATACCCGCGCCTTTTGATTCGGTGGCGGTGCAGGCGACCTTCGTGCTCTCCGTGGGATTGCTGGCGGGAGCGGTTCTGCTCTACACCCGCGGCCGGGATCTGATCCTTCCCTTAATGGTGATCACGCCCATTCTGGTGGGCTTTGCCGGAGCCCGAATCCTGTTGTGGCCCGATTCCCTGCCCTTGCGCATGGCCGTAGAAGTCGGCTACCGGATCATCCTGCTGACGGCGTCGATTGCGCTGCTTCGTGCTCGCCGAGGCCGGTGGGAGCCCTCGGCGTGGTTGCTCGCGCTGTGTCTGCCGCTCCTCCATCTTTCCTGGCCGCCCTTCACCGACCGTGTGCCCGCCGCGGCATTCCTGACCGCTGAAATTGCGCTGGGCATGAGCATGGTGCTCGTGGTGTTGGATGAAGCGCAGACACGCGCGCGCAGGCTGCGCGCCGTACAGGCCATCACCACCAGCATGGCCAGCGCTCAGCAATACGGGAACGTGGTCCAAGCGGCCATCGAGGAATTGCAGCGCCTGACCCGGGTCAGGGCCGCATGGTTCCGTCTGCTCGAAGGTGGGCACCTGGTCGCGACTCACGCGGTGGGGCTCTCCTCCGATTTCCTGCGCGATGCCGGTTTCGCCGAGATCAACGAGGACATCTCGAAACTGTTGAACCAGCCCGGTCCGCAAGTCACCACCCGGAATGCCGCCGGTCCCGAACCCAAGGAATGTCTCAAGACCGAGAAGATTCGTCAGTTAGTGATGGTCCCGGTCGCGGGCAAGAAATCGCCCATCGGATTGCTGCTTTTGGGCAGTTCCGGGAGCCGGCAGTGGACGCCGGAAGAACTGGCGTTTCTCCAAGGCTGCGCTAAGCAACTTGCTGTCGCAATCGAAAACTTCCGCCTGCTCGAGCAGGTGCTGCGCTCGCAGCGGCAGTGGATCAATACCTTCGATTCGATCCACGACATCATTCTGGCGCACGACGCCGACTTCCGCATCATCAAGGCCAATCAGGTTCTGCTCGCACATCTCGGACAAGCCGCCGCGGATGTGGTCGGCAGTTCCTGCGATTCGGCCTTGCCCCACAGCTTTGGCGAGTGGACCGGTTGTCCCTACTGCGCGCTGGGCGGGGACGAAGAATTCACCGAAGGCGCTGATCCATGCTTCGGTGGCTTCTCGGTGGTTTCCACTTCTTCCTATACTGAGCAAGGGAGTCCGCAAAAAGGCACCATTCACGTAGTCCGGGACATTACCGAGCGTCGTTCCGCGGAAGAAAAATATCGTTTGCTCTTCGAGCAAGTGCAGGAGGGGGTTTACGTCGCCAACCCCGCCGGCCAGCTCATCGACTGCAACGACGCCTTCGTGCACATGCTCGGCTACAGCAACCGCGAAGAATTGCTGGTCCTCAATCTGCATTCGGAAATCTGCGTCGACCCGAAGCAGCGCGACTCTTTCCGCCGCGAAATCGAAGCCCACAACTATGTGCGCAATTTCGAAGCCACCCTGCGGCGCAAGGATGGCACGCTTCTGCTGGCTGTGGAAAGCAGCTTCGCCACGCGCGATTCAACTGGCAACATCGACCGCTACCAGGGATTCGTTCTCGACATGACCGAGAAGCGGCGTGCCGAAGACGAGATGCGGCGCCGCAACCGTGAATTGAACGCGCTGAATGCCATGGCCGTGGTCGCGGCGCAGTCCTTCGACCTCGACGAGATTCTCAACCTGACCCTGCGCCAGGTGGTCACGCTGTTTGGCGCCGAAAGCGGGACGGTCTACCTGTCCGATACCGACACAACCACCTATCGCAGCCGCGCCGCCTGGGGCCCCCGCAGCCGAGACAAGATGCGCACCGCCGAGGTTTGCTTTACCGAAGGTTTTGGCGATCTGGTGATGCGCTCGCGCACCGAAGTGGTCACGGCGGAGTATCTGCCGCACCTGCCGCCCAAGGTTGCGGACTTCGTTCGCTCCGATGCGGACCGTTCCTGGATCTGGGTTCTGTTCTGGGGTAAGGACAGCCCGGTCGGCATCATGGGCCTGTGCAGCCACCTGGGATACGAATATTCCAGCAACGACGAAAATCTACTGGTAGCCATCAGCCGGCAACTCGCCACCACCATCGAGAAAGTCCGTCTCTACGAAGAGACTTGCCGCGCCTATGAAGATCTGCGCAAAACCCAGGAACAACTGCTGCAGAGCGAAAAGATGTCGGCCGTAGGGCAGTTGATTGCCGGCGTCGCCCATGAACTCAACAATCCGCTTACGGCGATCCTCGGCTACGCCCAGCTTCTCGAAACCGAAGGCCTGAATACCCGTGCCCTAGACTACGTCAGCAAGCTGTTCAAGCAGGCGCAGCGGACGCATCGCGTGGTCCAGAACCTCCTATCCTTTGCCCGCCAGCGCAAGCCGCAACGGGACGAAGTGGACATCCGCAAGATACTGGACGAAACCCTGGCGCTGCGCGACTACGACCTCAAGATCAACAACATTCGCGTCGAGCGCGACACCCCTTCCGAAGCGACCATGGTCGTCGCCGACCCGCATCAGATCGAGCAAGTGTTCCTGAATATCATCAACAATTCGGTCGACGCCATTCTTGAGACTGGGCGCACCGGCAAGCTCAAAATTCGTATCTCTTGCGGCGGTGGACACGTTTGTACGCAGTTCACCGACGACGGCGCCGGAATCAAAGATCCCAAGCGCATCTTCGATCCCTTCTACACCACGAAAAGCGTGGGCAAAGGCACCGGGCTCGGGCTCAGCATCTGCTACGGCATCGTGAAAGAACATGGCGGGGACATCACCGCGAACAATGCTCCGGAGGGCGGCGCGGTCATCGAGGTAAGGTTGCCTGCGGTGGTATCAGCCAAGATCGAGCCCGAATCGACTGCACTCGTACCCCGTCTGCACGAGGGCGCCATCCACGGCCGCGTGCTCCTGGTGGAGGAAGAAGAAGCCGTACTCGAATTTGAGCGGGATGTGCTCGCTGGCGCAGGTGCCACCGTCGTCACTGCCTGCACCAGCCAGGATGTGAAGACTCGCCTGCTCTCAGAACCCTTTGATGCACTCATCATGAACGGCAAGATGCCCGGCCAGTGGAACGCCACCGAAGCCTATCAGTGGCTCAAAGGGAATTGCTCGGGGATGGAAGGTCAGGTCCTGTTCACCTTCTCCAACGGAGTGGAACCCAGCAACGAGCGCGCCTTCCTGCAGGAAAACGGTATCCATTACCTGGTAAAGCCCTTCGAAGTGGCAGAACTTATCGCCCAGGCCCGTCGCCTGCTGCCAAAGACGCAGGCCGCAGCCGCCGGAACTGACTGACCGTCCGCCAAGCACAGTAATTGCCCAGTTTTCCTCTGAGCCGGTTGGGGTAGACTAGCTCTACCGAACCCCATGTCTCAATTCGTCCACCTGCACCTGCACACGGACTACTCCCTGCTCGACGGCGCCTGTGATGTCGAAAAGCTTTGCCAGCGCGTGAAAGAGCTGGGCATGCCCGCCGTGGCCATGACCGACCACGGCAATATCTTTGGCGCGGTCCACTTTGTCAACGCGGCGAAGCACGCGGGCGTGAAGCCGATTGTCGGCTGCGAGCTCTACGTCTGCAAAAAAGATGACCACCGCGCGCCGCCCGAAGGCGATACCTACAACCACCTGCTGGTGCTCGCCGAAAACGAAGAAGGCTACCGCAACCTGGTCAAGATCACCTCTGAGGCCTCGCTGCACGGCTTTTATTACAAGCCGCGCGTAAGCAAGAAGTTTCTCGCCGAGCATTCCCGCGGCCTGATCGGCCTCTCGGGATGCCTCAAAGGGGAAGTCGCCGAGCGCCTGACGGAGGGCAACTACGACGCCGCGCGCGCGGCCGCCGGAGCGTTCGCTGACATCTTCGGCAAAGAGAATTTCTATCTCGAGATTCAGGATCAGGGTCTGGAGATGGAGCACCGCATCCATCCCGGCCTCTTCCAGCTGGAAAAAGATCTCGGCCTGCCGCTCGTAGCCACCAACGACAGCCATTACCTGTGCGAAGACGACGCCCACGCCCAGGACGTCATGCTATGCATCCAGACCGGCAAGTCCATTCACGACACCGCTCGCATGAAGTTCGACGGCACGCAATTCTTCGTCAAGAACCACGACGAAATGTACCGCGTGTTCAAGGACTCTCCCCAGGTACTCACGCGCACTCTCGATATCGCTGAGCGTTGCAGCCTTCGCCTGGAAAAGGTCGCCAATCCGTTTCCGCAGTTCGAGGTTCCGCCCGGCTACACGATTGACAGCTACTTCGTCCACATGACCCGCGAAGGCTTCGCCCGCCGCCTGGAGACCCTCCGCCCGCTGCACGAACAAGGAAAGCTGAAGCATTCCATCGCCGACTACGAACAGCGCCTGGAACGCGAACTCGGCATCATTCAGCAGATGCAGTTTCCCGGGTATTTCCTGATCGTCTGGGACTTCATCCGCTACGCCCGTGAGCACGACATTCCCGTAGGCCCGGGCCGCGGATCGGCCGCGGGATCGCTGGTCTCCTATGCGCTCGCCATCACTGACCTTGATCCCCTGCAGCATGAACTGCTGTTTGAGCGCTTCCTGAATCCCGAGCGCGTCTCCATGCCCGACATCGACATCGATTTCTGCATGAACCGCCGGGGCGAGGTCATCAACTACGTCACTCAGAAATACGGACGCGACAATGTCGCCCAGATC
>JADGNP010000614.1 GCA_017883425.1 Candidatus Sulfotelmatobacter sp.
CGGAAAAACTCGCATTCCGCGCTGCAGCGCCTGAAGGCGTGATTGATTAGCCACCACTTACGCGATGCCTGAAGGCATCGCCTGATACGTATCGTGAGTCTTTCCGCAGCCTGTGAAGCCGTGCCCTTCCCACACCCATTTATCAGATCAGTTCTAAGGACGATAGATCCAGGTCTTGGCTGTACTCACTCCAGAGGAATCGTATCCACCGAAGATTCGAGTGGTGCCATCCATCAACTGCACAGCCGCAGGAGAGTAGCGGGCGGTATCCAGGCTTCCGCCCGCGGTGCGGAACGTGCCTGTTTTTGGATCATAGATCTCGGCGGACGCTGCTCCGCCCACGACCAGGACTCGGCCATCGAGCAGGGCAGTGGAGTCGGGAAGCTTAAAGCGGGGCGCGGCCAGCTTTCCGGTCAGGGTGAACGAACTGGTCCCCGGCTGATAAATCTCCGCGGAGGCAAGCGGGGCGTGACCCGTACCTTCGGAGCCACCGGCGATCAGAACTGCGCCATTGGCCAGCAGAGCCGCGGTGTGACTGGATCGGGCGTTCTGCAGACTCGCAGCGGGTGTGAATTTGTTTGTTTTCGGATCGAAAATCTCTGCAGTCGCATGCGCTCTGTGATGGCTTCCGGTGCCTCCAGCGATCAGGACGCGACCATCCGCGAGCAGAGTAGCGGTGTGATTGGCGCGTGGCGAGGCCATCTTCGCAACCAGAGTCCATTTGCCAGTTAACAGGTCATAAGTCTCGGCGGAATTGAGAGGCTGATCTCCGTCTTCGCCTCCGGTGACCAGAACTCTGCCATCGCGCAGCACAGTGGCCACCGCATGTACCCGGCGCGCGTGCATGCTTCCCCGGGTAGTGAACTTTCCGGTTTCGTAATCGTAATCTTCGCAACTGGACAGCGGAATTCCACCCCGGGTTGCGCCGCCGGCGATCAGGATTTTTCCGTCGGACAGGGAAGCGGCAGTGTGGCCTTCCCGCGGAACGGCCATTTTCGCTCCGGACGAGAACGTCTCGGTCGTAGGGTCGTAGATCTCTGTCGTAGCCAGGACGATGCCGTGCTCTTGCTTGCCACCCGCGATCAACACTTTAAAGTCGGGCAGTATCGTTGCAGTATGGCCGCCGCGCGCCGTTGTCATGTCGCGAGCGGCGATAAGTCTTCCGACCGCTACACTCGGTCTTGCGGGAATGGTATTTTGCGATGTTGCGGCACACGCCAGGAATAAGCAAAGCAAGAACGATGTCGCGGCCTGCGAGCTCATCATTGTCTTTCAGTTTCCTGCAGCATGGCGAAGACAGGCCGCCATATCAGAAGTGCCGAAAGCTATGGGCTCTTTCTGACAAACATGCGCGCGATCCCACCATCGACCTGAAGCTCCATGCGGTTTTCAAAACGGTGATGATTCTACCTTATTCGCCAGGGTGCGATGTTGTGAGAGTGGGCACCGGCAGTAGCGGGACCGGGCCTGGCATCGCTCGAAACGCAGCCAGTTCAGATGCTTTTTCGCCGGAAGAAGGCAGGAAACGGCGGGCACATTCAGCAGACGTCCTCTGGTTGTTGCGTGAAGACGTTGGCGCAACCTGCGACCTCGCCTTCCACCTGCGGCGGACGGGCCTTGACTCAACGAGGAAGGCGAGATTGTAGTCTTCCCCTACTCTAGAATCCGTCTCCCAAATGTTCGCGGGGGACAAAGCCAGCGGACCTCAGGGGCTAAAGCCCTGATTCGTTCTCGGCTCTGACGGCACGGCCGGAAGCCGTGCCCTTCCCAAACTCATTTATAAGACCAGTCCTAGTTGACCGTCAGTTGCGCGCTAAGCGTCCGAGTCATGCTGCCGCTGTTGGCGATTACCGTTATTGCATAGGTCCCCGCGGCCGTGTTGGTTCCGGCCGTCACCGTAAGCACCGAGGTTCCCGAGGTCTTGATTGAAGTCTGGCTCAAGGTCGCCGAGAGTCCCTTCACTTCCGTTATTCCATCCAGGGTCAGCTTAACCGTCCCAGTGAAGTTCAAAGGAGTTAGCGTTAAGTTATAGGTTGCTGTGCCTCCGGGGCTCACCGTCAACACCGGCTTATCGACGGTGAACCAGTAGTCCGTGCCGACCGGGGTCAAGTTGCAGGCTGCCCCGGGATTGCCTGACGGGGCCCTAAAACTGGAGTTGGAATCGGCAAGCGTCGCGCCTTTCCATCCGGGAAAATCGTTCTTGGAGTTCTTCTTTGGGGTCGGCAGTTCGAAGGGCGTCGTGGAATTGGATGCATTCCACCAGGTGTTGCCCGAAGACTTCAGGGTGCTCTGAAAAGACGTCCAGTCCGGATCAACCAGGTAGCTGTCGCTGAACACTTGCTGGCTGCTGCTGTTTCCCTGGATGATGTTGGAAGTATTCGTAAAGTCTTGCGTGATCAGGTTGGAGGTGACGCCCGTCTCCCAGTTGGTGACCTCAATGCCGCCCGCCAGTCCGATCACCATGATCTGGGCGAGGACATTGTCGATCAGAACACTATTGTTGACCGAAACACGTTCTGAGTTGCGAAGCACCAAGCCACCGGCACTCGTAGCGAGATTCTGATGGCAGAAGTAACTGCCCGACAACGTAATCGGCCCTTCATCTTTTTCAATAAACACACCGGTCACTTGATTGCTGGTGGCGTTGACGGCGGTGCTGCTGATATTCGCATTGTCGGTATCCCAGTGAATGCCGAAGGTTTGATTGAAGGTCGTGGTGAGGCCGTTGATGGTATCGTGGTGCGCCAGCGAGGCATGGAAGCCGGCGGTGTTGCAGCCATAGTAAGCTGCTTGAGCGCCGCGCCAGTTGTTGTAAGAGGCGGTGTCCGATTGCCACAGTCCGTACTTGGTTTGGGACTCCTGGTAGCCGCTTTGGCCATTATGGTTGGAGACACTGTTCATGACTGTGAAATAAGTGGTCGGATTCGTAATCTTAAAACCCATGCCGTTATTCCACTGGAAGGTGTCGCTGTCCAACAGGATATTGCTGGAGCTGCCCGTGACATAGACTGCCCCCGAATTGCGGCAGCTATTTGCGTATTGGAACGTCAGTCCACGGACGACGATGTTCGATTTGTGTGAAATCTCGAAAAGCGTTGGCAATGAGGCGACTTCCACTGTCGCCGTGCTCATGTTGGTTCCCGACGCCGGCCACACGTAAATCTGTGCGCCTTGCTGGTCCACGTAGAAGGTGCCTTGCTGCATCTGAGTGAGCGACAGCACCTGTGTCAAGACCACACCATTCACCGCGACCATCTCCTGCCGTTGCATAATTTCCTGCTGAAACGGGCAGATCG
>JADGNP010000138.1 GCA_017883425.1 Candidatus Sulfotelmatobacter sp.
CTCCCAGCCGGCGGGAAGCTGTAGCGAGTAGTGCAGTTCCCGGCCGGGAATTTCGCGCTGAAACATCCAGATGTCCTGCAACACCATGGGCTGCTGTTCTTCTTCATATTCATAGCCGACAATATTGCCGGGATCGGGTGCCGGAATCTGCAGCAGCTTGTCTTTGACGTCGGAGATCAGTTCACTGCCCTCGATCTTGGGTAGTGCAACCTCGACCGCCTCTTTGTCTTTTACCTCATAGTCTTTTCCCTGCGCCGGGATGCACCAGCCGCGAAGGCCATTGATCTTGCTATGAGCGTTGAAGGAGACCGCGGCGACCCCGTAGTCGCGCCCGCTTGGCCGGAGAATCTTGTAGACCACGCGAACGCGGGTCTTGATCTTGTCCAGGGATTGAACGTTGACGGCTCTTTCCGAGTACAGCAGAACGGCGTCCGTCTTTTCGTCATGCGGGGGTAGGGGCGCGGAGGCCACTGCCCGCATCCACTGCGGGGCGTCGCCCGCCTGGGTGTGGGGCGGGACTGCGAGCGCGCACAGGACCGCGCACACGACGACGATCAGCCAGCGCGAATTAATTGCTGGCGCTGGTTCCACCGGGTTGCAGGATGACTTGTTGTTCATCGCCTGTCCTCACAATCTGAAAGATCTTGCGAAGGTTTCCGTAGGTCGCCACGGGCAGAAGCATCACGTCTACGTCCAGGACGCGGTTCAAGTGCAGCGTGCCCTTGTCGTTTTTCGCTTCGAGAACGTAGGTGATCGCCTTGGCGTCCAGCTTCTGAGGCTGCGGAACGGTGGAGATTTGCCAACCCAAAGGTAGGTCAATGCTTACGTCGTCGTCTCGCTGGAAGGGAAACTCGAAGTAAATGGGATGTACGCGGTCGGCGTGATCGAACAGATGTTTCTCCGGCGCGCTGAAGAGGCCGACCGGCAGCAGGGCGCGCCGCCCGGCTCCCGAGACCCAGCCGGGACCTTTCAGCGTATATTCGGCCACCAGCGAAGGCGAGGAACTCTTCCAATCGGGCTGGTTGGTGAGTTCGACCTCGCACGCCATGGGGATCGACCCTTTCACTTCATCCTCCAGAAGTTTCTTTCGGTCTGTCTCGTCCGCCAGGCGTTCGTCGACGCGGCGCTGGGAAGCTTCCAGGCCCGTGTAAGTGACTGTCAGCTTACCCTCGAGTTCGCCGGTTTCGCTGAGCTTCAGCTCCGCCTTTCGGCGGATGACCGACTTAGTACTGGCCGGTAGAGTGGTTTGAAGCCAGGTCCCGCCGTCTTTGTCGAGTTTCAATCCCTGCACTCCAGTTTCAACCCACGGCAGCATGCCGAAGGGGATGAATGCCGCTCCCGGATCAAAGAAGAGGTCTTTTCCATTCAGTTTCACGACCACAACGTTGGCATCGAGCCGTCGTCCGTCCATAGTTTGAGGAACGAAAAAATAGTGTGCGCGATCGGCAAGCCACATCCCCGAGGCCTCAAATCCGGCAGAACGCGCCAGGGCGAGAAAGAGCCATGTTAGTTCCTGCCCGTTGCCATATTGCTTTTTCCAGATGGCCTCGACGTTGTCGGGATCTTTTTCTTTGTTGCGTTTTTGCTCCTGCTCGCTCTTCCGCACTCCGTAGGAGGTGTTGCGGATTTGCTGCACACGGGCATAGATCTTTTGGAGCTTCACTTCCGGTGGATCGTTGGGAGAAACGATCTCGGCGGCCGCTTGTTCCATCGCCTTACGCTTGCCGATGAAGTTCTCCAACTGGTCATTGCGCCTTTTGCCGAGCTTTTTCCAATACTTGTCGGGATCCTTTTCGTACGTGTCTTCGCTGTAGATGAAATCTACACGAGACTTTAACTCGTCCTGTGGCGGCATGTAGTCTTCGGTGTGGAAGGCGGGCACATCACTCACTTCCAGGTTGATGACGTGGTTGGGCGCTTCTGCCGGTTGCGCGGTGCCGGCCGGCAGGTAATGCCAGGTCCAGCGAACGTTGTACTGGGCATAGCTGCTGCTGTAGGGCTTCAGCGAGAATTTTGCGCTCTTGGTAAACAATTCGTCGTTCAGGATCCAGTGTGATTCGAAGACGTAGTTTTCGTTGAAGTCGGTTGTGTAGTAATACTCGATGACCGCGCCAGGCTGGACGTCGGATAGTGTGAAAGTCTTGGCCATGTACTTCACTCCGCGCGTCTTGACAATCGACTTGTCGAACACCTTGCCGCCGAAGTTGACGATGGTGCCGTCCGGCTTAATCGTTCGTCCGTGAACATTGACCACGTCGCCTTGTTCTTTCCAGAACGGAATTTCGATGTCGGCGTACTTGCGGCCCTCTTCCGTGAAAATCTTGATGCGGAAGTACACATCTTCGTGGGCGGTACGCCCGCGGTCGTCGCGGTCGACTTGGTGGAACAGAATGATGGCCGGCGCACCCGGAGCCTTGGGCTCACCGGTCATCTTCAATTCGTCGGGAGACACGGGCTGAAAATTCACCGCCCAAGCGGGAGTCGGAAGCAGACCGGCTGTCGCCATGAGAACGAAAATGAATGCGACGAGCGCAAGGAAACGAAGACGAAGAGTCGGCATGGCAAGATTCACCTGTAGAGATTCTCTGAGGCGCCGAAACTGCCGGCCTGAAGGGGGAAAGCGGAGGCCGAACCAGTCACCGCGGTACCGAGCTACACCGGTTTGGAGAGCGCGCAACTGCGTCGAGACAACACAGTCACCGCTTTCCCCTGTCAAGAAAATCCCGGTGTGCACTGAAGGCGATGGGACCACAGGGGTAGCGTGTTGTCTGTGTTTGCAATCACAGTCAACCTATCAGGAGGAGGATGAGCAGCGCAGCGGTGGCGGAGTGCATCGGATGCGCCGCAGGTTGGCATCGGAGGATTCGCCTAACCCGTTTTGAGTCCAATCGACTAAACGGGAAGAGTGGCGACCTGCCGACAGGGGTAGCACGAGATCCTTCTTGGAGCCGCCGCGAGGTTTTCTCTTCGCCGAATTTCACTCGCGGGCACGGTATCCTGCATCGTGCCAGGACACACATCCACGCAAATCCACTCTGCCGAGCGTGCTAGACTAACCACAAATTCCTGCAGCTGAGGATACCAATGAAATTCGGCGTCATCATCTTTCCGGGTTCGAACTGCGATCACGATGCCTACTGGACGATTCAACAAGTCGCGAAACAGCCGGTCACGTTCCTGTGGCATGAATCGCACGACTTGGAGAACTGTGACGCCGTCATCGTGCCCGGAGGCTTCGCCTACGGCGATTACCTGCGAACCGGTGCGATTGCGAAGTTTTCGCCGGTGATGGAGTCGGTGCGCAAGTTCGCGGAAGGCGGCGGGTTGGTGCTCGGCATCTGCAACGGTTTTCAGATCCTCTGCGAGTCCGGCCTGCTGCCGGGCGCCTTGATGCGCAACGTCGGCCTCAAGTACGTTTGCAAGCCGGTTCAGGTGCGGGTGGAAAATACCGAGACTCCCTTCACTAATGCCTGTGCGAACGGAGAAGTGTTGACCATCCCGATCGGTCATATGGAGGGCAACTATTTCTGCGATCCCGCCACTCTGGATGAGTTGCACCGGGACAATCGTGTCGTGTTCCGTTATTCTTCACCCGGCGGCGACATCACAGCAGCGGCCAATCCCAACGGATCTTTGGACAACATCGCCGGAATCTGCAGTCCCGGGGGCAATGTCGTTGGCATGATGCCTCACCCCGAGCGCGCGTCTGAGCCGGAACTGGGTTGCACCGACGGGATGAAAGTATTCCGGTCGATGGTCGGCGCCATGGCTGACCGGTAGTCTAGTCTTACTAGGTTGAACCCAGCGTTCGCAGAATTTTCTAGGTTATCAACAGGCTCTGGGTATATCGTCGTTGCGTCTTCCCCTGTAGTACGGGTTCCAAAACCTGTTGTTGTGTTTCACCAGCACACGCGGGGAGGCGTGTCTCTCATGACACCGAAGCAGATTCTAGATTCCTTTTCAGAAACATTGATGCGAGACGAGCGGATTCTCAGCGCGCAGGAACGCGCGCTGGTGGCCTCTTTGCTGCAGCATGCCAAGGCTGCTACCGGCCAAAACCAGGAGACGCAGGAAGCCGTCAGAGCGGTGATTGCGTCGGCGGTCGGCGAAACCGTAGCTCAGCGCGCTTTCGCGGTACTCGGTGGAAGCATTGTCGAACGCATCCTCGAGAGCAGCCCCTTGCCGCAAGGCGACTCATTCGGCGCTCGCACTGCGGACAACTTCCTCGGGCCCAAGACCCCAAAGGAGCCGGATCCGCCCGGGGTGCGAGCGCCTACCAAGCCATTGCGCGAAGCGCCGTTACCGCCGTCGCCAAAGGAGCCGGATCCGCCCGGGGTGCGAGCGCCTACCAAGCCATTGCGTGAAGCGCCGTTACCGCCGTCGCCAAAGGAGCCGGATCCGCCCGGGGTTCGAGCGCCTACCAAGCCATTGCGTGAAGCGCCGTTACCGCCGTCGCCAAAGGAGCCGGATCCGCCCGGGGTTCGAGCGCCTACCAAGCCATTGCGCGAAGCGCCGTTACCACCGTCGCCAAGGGAACCAGACCCCCCGGGTCACGGGATTCATACCACCGTGGTGTCTGAAACCCGCGTTGGGGTCGCGGAACGGCCCGCGGTTTTGCCGGCCAAGTGTGTCGTCCTGGACGAATTCCTCGCCCCGCCCGAGCTCGCGGCTCTCACGCGCTTTACTCTGGAACACGAAGGCGATTTCAGCGCCAGCGAAGTGGTTTCTCCCAGCGCGGATGGCGGCGTGGTCAACTATGAACACCGCCGCTCCCGCGTTCTGATGGACCTCGCTCAACACCAGGACGTGATGCTGGAACGCATCAAGGCCGTGTTGCCGCAGGTTCTGGAGAAGCTCGGCATGGAGGAATTCTCCATCGCCGATGTGGAGGCCCAGGTCACCGCCAGTAATGACGGAGACTTCTTCCACTTCCACAGCGACAATGGCAGCGAGCGGGTTTCCTCGCGCCACCTGACCTTTGTCTACTTCTTCCATCGCGAGCCCCGCCAGTTCGAAGGGGGTGAACTGCGGGTTCACGACTCGCGGCTGGAAGCAGGCGCTTACGTCAGCGCAGGCAGCTACCAGACGATCGTCCCGCAGCAAAACCAGATCGTCTTCTTCCCGTGCGAATTGCTGCACGAAATCACACCGGTGAATTGCTCCTCTCAGCTCTTCGCCGACAGCCGCTTTACCTTAAACGGATGGCTTCGTCGTTAGACAACCCGGCGTGGCTGGATTGGATGACAACCCTGATGGGAGGAGTGTCGCGGCACACCTATGCCGCGACGCTTCCTCCCGATCGTTTCTATTGCCTGCTGGATGAACTGCCGCTGCACTTGATCCCGCGGCGCGGTCCAAGGTCAGGGCAGCTTGCAGATGATCGGCAACAGAACTTCTACCTGAATCCCGACTGCATCTCGTGCACGGGCGGGCAATTGCCGGATGAACTTGCGTCGCGGAAGGAACTGCTCGCGGGATTTGCTCTGCAGGGCACGATGGCATGGGTGCGAAACCCGGCAACTGGAACCCTGCTTCCTTTCTGGCTCGGGCCGCAACTGGAGGGCGTGGTGCGAGGTCTGCGTCCGAATGAACCGGTGCCATCGTCCGTGCCGGACAGTGTGCGGTGCGTGTTGGCGGCAGCCGATATCCTGGTTCCCGAAGACCGAACCGAGCAGCGCCACCGGCAGCGCGAAGATAGGGCCAGGAAGGCATCTTCCCTGTTTCGCGAGAAAGGCTATGCGCCACTCGGAGACCTGATTCACCCGTTTCATATCGCCGCGTTGCGACGCTATTATCGCTACTTGATTCGCACCGGCGCCATCGAGCTTGGTGATGGCCAGAGTCCCCGTCGTTACGTGGCCTACAACGAGCCCGTAGCGCGCTTCTTCCACCAAGACATAGCAGCTACTCTGAGCGCGGTGGCCGGGGAGTCTCTCAAACCCTCTTACGTCTATCTCGCTTCCTACTTGAGTGGAGCCGAACTGAAGAAACACACCGACCGGGAGCAATGTGAGTTCAGCGTTACTCTCTGTCTGGATTTCTCTCCCGAGCCGATCCTTGAGACTCCGTGGCCCATTCGACTCGATACTCCCACGAGCACGGTAACGGTCTACCAGGCGCTGGGAGACGGCCTCGCTTATCGGGGAACTCGATTGCCCCACTACCGCGACGCGCTGGGCGAGGGCCAGACTTCGACTTCGATCTTCTTTCACTACGTCGCGGCAGACTTCTCGGGATCTTTGGATTGAAATTGACGAGGAAGTCGTTCGCGCGCTCTAGTGCAGGCCGGAGATGAGGTACAGAACGGACAAGGCCTGATTGTAGCTGTACACAAAGCGGGTTCCATCGCGGCTGACCACGACCGGGGCTACAATCACCACGCCCGCCGGCGCTCCCGGCCTCAGTTCCTGCACCACAGTTTGTTTTCCTGTGGCCATCTCGACCTTGTAGATCTTGCTGGGAAGTTCGCCCATCTGGTAACCGTAGAGGACGCGGCCGTCTTCCGACCATTGGACCGGATGGAAGCCTGCTGCCAGTCCGGGGATGGGTCGAGGGGGACCGCCTCCGACGGGGTAGACTGCCAGGGCGGAATTCGGTCCGACGCCAACCACGAATCGGCTGTCGGGCGACGACGGCCCGCACAGAGTTCCTACCGGGGTCACGGCTTTGGGCTTTCCGCCGGCCAGGTCTAACGCATAGCACCGGGTCGCATGGCCTGGTTCGTTGCCATTGACGATGAGCCTTTGCCCATCCGCCAGAAAGCGGGCAAAACCGTTGGGGATGTGTTCCAGTCCGCTCACGTCGACGGGACGAGGCGGGCCGGGCCCGATCGGCAGCAGCGTCACCTGCTGCGGGTGGCCGGTGGAGACTGAGATCGCCCACTTGCCGTCCGGCGAAAGTCCGCCCGCGCTGCCATCGCCCAGACGAACCGGCAGCGTGCCATCCAACTTGCGCAGGGCTACCGCGTAGCCTGGTCCTGCGGCTTCGCTGGCATCCTCGAACAGCACAGACTGCCCGTCGCGGGAAATATCCTTGGCGACATTCCAGTCGTGCCAGGATAGTTCCACATCTTGCTTGCTGCCCACAGTACTGAACGCCATGGCCAGGCGCTTGGAGTTCAACGCCACCAGGACGCGGCCGTCGGAGGCTATGTCCTGCAGAGTGATTCCCATGGGCAAGCCCAGCAGGTCGCGGACTTTGCCGGACAGAGTGACCGCCTTCAGGTTAAGGTTGTTGCCTTTCTCGATGGCGGTGAACCAGATTTCCTTCCCGTTCGGCTGCCACGCAACTCCTTGTTCGGATCCCCATTGTCCCGTCAGAGTCTTGACCTGCCCGGCTAGATCAAGCACGCAGACGGTCCCGCGATTGTCCCAGAGTGCTGGGTGATCCATGAACGCGATCCTGTCGCCTTGGGGAGAGAAACGAATATTGCTGATCCATCCGCTGCTCTGATAGAGGACTTTACCGATGGGATATTCCAGACGGCTGTGGCCGTCGACATAATGCACGACCGCTAACCCGCCTTGTGCGTCCCAGTCCGCCCAGCGCACGTCTGCCAGCAACTCCTTGGGAGATCCTCCGGCCAGCGGCGCACGAGCCAGCATTCCGTCGACGGTTTCGAGTTGGCCGTTGTGCGTGCCGTGCAGCACGACCGCGAGTTCGTTGCTGGGAGAAATGGCCAGCAGATTGGCGTCGCTCAAATTCAGCGGCTGGGGCAGAAGGGAGGTTCCGACCGTGTTAAAAAGCTGCACTGGCCTGCCGTTCCATGCGGCGCTGTACACGATGGACTGACCATCGAGTGCGAACCGCGCCGAATACACGGTGCCCGCCTCGAACGTTAGGCGAAGGTAGGACGGAGGCGCGGCGGGTGCATGAAAGAGTTGGGTAAGCGCCAGAAGCACGGTCGCCGCGGCCAGCACTGCTGCGAGCGCCCAGGGCAGCGCAGAGCCAGTTCGAGTGATCGGCTTGGGGGAGGGAGCCGCTCTGACCGGCGAAGACGCCGAGAGAGTTTGCAACGCGAAAACCAAATCCTTGGCGGACTGGAAGCGGCTCTCCGGATCTTTTTCCAGACAATGTTTGACGATGTCCTGATATCCCGCCGGGATCGCAGCCTCTTCCAGGTTGGCGGCTGCCGGTTCTTCGCGCAAGACCGCGGTCATCGTGTCGACTTCGGTTTCGCCACGAAACGCGCGGCATCCGGCCATCATTTCGTAGAGAATCGCGCCGAAGCTGAAGATGTCGCTGCGGTGATCCACCGGCTTGCCCCGCAGTTGTTCGGGAGACATGTAAGCGACGGTGCCGATCATGGCGCCATGCTTGGTCACCGTGGTCAGGCTTTCGATGGAGCGACGGTCTTCGGCCGGAGCCTGGAGCTTGGCTACACCAAAATCCAGAATCTTGACGCGTCCGTCATTGGTCAGAAACAGGTTTTCCGGCTTGAGATCGCGATGAACAATGAGCCGGTCATGAGCGGCGGTCAGGCCCTGTGCGATCTGCAAGGCGTAATCTGCGGCCTCCCGCACGGGGATGGGGCCTTCGGACAAGCGCTGGCGCAGATTTTTGCCCGCGAGCAGTTCCGAGACAATGTAAGGCACAGTGCCTTCGAAACCAACATCGTAGATGGCCAGAATGTTGGGATGGTTCAGGGCGGCAGCGGCGCGCGCTTCCTGTTCGAAGCGGCGCAGGTGGTCAGGGTTGTCGCTGGAGGCAGGCCGGATCAACTTCAGGGCGACATCGCGCCCCAGCCTCTCGTCGCGCGCGCGAAAAACTTCGCCCATCCCCCCGGCGCCAATTTTTTCGAGGACCCGGTAATGACCCACGAGCTGACCAGACATGTTGATTACACGCGCGCGCTCTTCGGTTGGCATGTTAGGTGCGATAGCGAACAGAGTCAAGAGTCCCGAACCTATATGTCCCGATATGTCCCGAACCTACACAAGCGACGAGGGGGCCTTGCTCTTCTGCTGCGGGCGATGGAGGAACGATGGCGAGGTCGAGTGGCGTGCGAAGGGGCAATTCTCAGTGAGTGCGGTCTGGTTACAGCAACTATCTCGAAAGAGCTCCAGACCGAGCCATTCCAGAGCTGATAGGCCGGCATGGTTCCACGAGGCCCAGAAAACTTTGGACACGTTACCACCGTGCCACCACGCTCGAGCCATTATCAAAGTGGCTTTCTTATTGGAAACTGGAATACACACCATGGGAGCCGAATCAAGCACGCGCAAAGACAGCTTAAAAGTCGAGAAGCTGTCACTCCTTGTACTGACTCTCTGCGTAGTTGTGTTGGTCTACCTGCTAGTCTTCCGGCCTTTCTAGCAAAACTCCTGAAAACCTCCGACGTGCGAATCGTAGGCCGTACCCCCGTGCGCCGAGATAGACATTGCTCGCGTCAACGTAGTATCCCGTGATCGTCCCCTCTGGGTTGATGGTGTTAGCGACGGTGCCCTGGCCGGCGAGTGGTTGGGTTCTGTCCCAATCTCAGATACTCATTCTGTTCAAGAACGACCCCGGCTCCGGTGCTGATAATGAGCAAGAAGAAAGCCCGCCGCTACTTCCGGCGGGCGAAATTACTTCGGTCTGAAAGCGTCCTTAATTAACGTGCGACATAAGCGTGTGTGTGACCGTCGGCTGTGTAGTAACGTCCGACGACATCGTCCTGCGGATCGATGCCGTTGGCCTCCGTGCCGGTGGCACCGGGGATATCGATGGAAATGAATCTACCCTGTTTCAGCACGAAACCGTGCTGTATTCCGTCCAGTTTGTTGTAGAAGCCGACGATGTGCCCTGCGGGATTGATGCCAGTAATCCACGTGAAGGTGGAGTTGGGAAAATCAATGGTGGTGAATTGGCCTCCCTGGAGAAGGAAGCCGTGATACAGGCTGTCAGGACCGAAGTAAGTGCCGACGATGCGCCGGGAGTCGGTCACCATTGTCGGCCATGTTGCCTGAGCGTTGGGAACATCGATCAAGGTGAATGCGCCGTGGCGGAACAGGTAGCCGTGAGCGGTAAAGAAATTGTCGGTGAATTCGGTGCCGACGACATCGCCAGTATTGCTAATGCCCCACCCCGTAGTAACTTGAGCCCCGGGGTAGTCGATGGTCGTAATCTTCCCGCTCGGGCTCAAGACGTATGCGTGTGTGCCGCCTCCAGCGTCATAGCCTCCCACGATGTAGCCGCGAGCATTGATCCACGCAGCGTCGGTATTTGAATCGGTTCCGGCAATATCAATCGATGCGAACTGCCCGTCCCTTAGCACAAACCCGTGTCGTTTCCAATCCGCCGTGAAATACCGACCAACAATTACTCCAGACGGAGTGATGGCCGTGGCCTCCGTGTCCGTGATGCCTGCCAAGGGGAAGTCGAAGGAAACAAAGTCTTTGCTGTCTGTTGTTCCCTGGTTATTTCCTATCTGGGCCTGGGCCAGTGCTGCAGCTGCCGCAATGAGCACAGCAACTACTAAGATTCTCTTCATGAGATTTCTCCTTACTCTCCTCTGCAAAGATTTCGCCTCGGGGTGTTGCGTTCCCTGATGGAAATTTGCGGAGGCGAGAGAATTTTGCCCATTAATTCTCTTCTTTAGGGGCGGCTAATGTCAGTGATGCGACTCACATAGGGATGAGATGATGGACTCGTACACTGCCGTTAACTCGCCCGGACGGGATAGCTGTTGATAAATCGCCTCTACATTCATTGACTAATGGTGATGAAGATCACTGACAGCAGAGGTGGAAAACGCTTGTAATAGAAGCTGGAGGAATCAAAACTGAATACCTCTGAATTGGGCCCGGTCCCGCTGAGTGCGGTCGCATCGTTCAGCCGCCGCTCGGCGGCTAGGGGCCGGGCTTCTAGTTCTGAAGCGAGTTCCTCCGAGCCCCAAGGAAGTGGGAAGCCGCCTGCACTTGGGTTGGAATCGGGCGGAGGTTGCTTATGATGCTGACTGTCGTGGCGGTGATCTTCGGAGTCTTCGCAACTGGTCTGATCGTCCTCCTGATCTACAAGAGCACACTCACCATGCACAGGGATGACCAGTTGTTTCTGGATGACGCGAGTTCGCACATGCACGATGAGCA
>JADGNP010000139.1 GCA_017883425.1 Candidatus Sulfotelmatobacter sp.
CAGCGGCTAAAGCCGAAACCCGTTGCAGCTCCTGGCGGCACGGTTGAAGCCGTGCCCTTCCCGTTCCTGCCTTCCCTATACAGCTTCTAGCTACCAAGCTTCTAGAGCAGTTCTCGCGATGGGCTTCCCCCGCGTTATACTTTCCCTATATGTCTGGGGTTCCGCAAGTTCCACAGAAAGATCCGCAGAAGACTTTCTATCTCGAAACCTTTGGCTGCCAGATGAACGTCCACGACTCCGAAAAGGTCGTTGGCACTCTGGTGCAGGAGGGCTATCGCCAGGTGGAGACGGTCGAACAGGCCGACCTGGTGCTCTACAACACCTGCTCCATCCGCGATAAGGCGGAGCAGAAAGTGTTCAACCGCCTCGCCGATTACAAGAAATACAAAAAGCAGGGCAAGACATTTGGAGTCCTCGGTTGCGTGGCGCAGCAGGAAGGCGAAAAGATTTTCGAGCGCGCGCCCTACGTTTCGCTGGTGTGCGGATCGGCGTCGTACCGCAACCTGCCGGACATGCTGGTGCAGATCGAGGCAGGGAAGCAGCGCGTGACCGGACTCGACGACCGCGAGACCGACGCGTGCTTCGAGACCGAATTCACCGCCCGCACTAATCCCCACCGCGGATACATCACCATCATCGAAGGCTGCGACAAGTTCTGCGCGTATTGCGTCGTGCCGTACACGCGCGGCAAGGAGCGCAGCCGCACCTCGGAGTCGGTTCTGGCGGAAGCGCGCCAAATGGCCGATCTCGGCTACACAGAAATTCAGTTGCTCGGACAGAACGTGAGTTCCTTCAAAGATCCGGCAGGGAAGCAGACCTTCGCCGAATTGCTGGCCGCCGTGGGAGAAGTACCCGGCATCCGGCGCGTGCGCTTCACCACCTCGCACCCGCGCGACTTCGGACGCGACATCGTCGACGCCATCGATGCCGTCCCCACCCTCTGCGATCACGTGCACCTGCCCGTGCAGAGCGGATCGACGCGCGTCCTCGACGCCATGCAGCGCCTCTACACCCGCGAGCAATACCTGGAGCGCATCGCCTGGATGAAGTCCGCGAAGCGCGAAATCAGCATCACCACCGACGTGATCGTCGGTTTCCCGGGAGAGACCGAAGCCGACTTCGCCGCGACGCTCGGCCTGCTGGAGGAAGTCGGCTACGACGCCGTCTTCGCCTTCAAGTACTCCCCGAGGCCGAATACTCCCTCACTCAAGTTGGACGATGCGATCCCTGATGAGGAAAAAGCGCACCGCCTGGAAGTGCTGATGGCCAGGCAGCGCGAGATCCAAATCACACGCTACAAGAAATATATCGGCACAAACTGTGAAGTAATGGTTGAAGGCAGAAACGAACCGCGAGCCCAGTGGATCGGCCGCACCACGCACAACAAAACCCTGAACTTCACCGCCCCGCAAACCGCAACTCCCAAAGCGGGAACCTACGCCCCAGTGCTCATCACCGGCAGTTTTCCCAACAGCCTCCTGGGCGAATTGGTGATATAAGAATGGAAATTGGCAGGAGACCCCATGGAAGTAGAAATGACAATCCGCGGACTAATGATGGATCCCGTTACGAATATGCCTATTGTCGTGTTGAAGGATGTGGGTGGGGACACGGTGTTGCCGATTTGGGTGGGGGTTTATGAGGCGAATGCGATTGCGCTGGAGATGGAGAAGGTCAGCACGCCGCGTCCGATGACCCATGATCTGATCAAGAACGTGCTGACTGGGTTGGAGACGCAGGTGCACAAGGTTGTGGTGACCGAGCTGCGCGAGGACACGTTTTATGCGGTGATTTGGCTGGAGCGTGGGGGTGAGGTGATCAGCATTGATTCGCGGCCGTCGGACGCGCTGGCGTTGGCGCTGCGGGTGGATTGTCCGATCTTTGTCGAGGAAGTCGTGTTGAAGACTTCGAAACTGGCGGCGAACATGTCGGACCGGGTGACCAGCGAGGAACTGCGGAAATACCTGGAAGGGCTGAACGACGACGATCTGGGGAAGTACAAGATGTAGGGTCAGTTGCTAGCGGTTAGTCCCACCTGCGCTGCCATTCCAAAGCACAATCGACTCTAAGAACGCATTCGGCGCGGCCCTTGTTGTCGGTTTACATAATACCTGTTATCGGACATTGCCCATATCGGCCAAGCACGGCCTCGGTGTTGACGGAAGCGCCGGCGGGGGCGCCCGCGCCACACTACGCCCTCGATTAGTTCCCGCTCAGGGAGTATTTCAGGAGGCACCAGAGGGCATGGACGCCGTCCTTCCAGCCGATCTTTTTGCCTTCCTCGTAGGTGCGTCCCCAGTAGCTGATGCCGACTTCGTAGACTCGGAGGTGACGCTTGGCGATCTTGACGGTGATCTCGGGTTCGAAGCCGAAACGGTTTTCCTCGATCGGAATGGACTGGAGGATCTCCCGGCGGAAAATTTTGTAGCAGGTCTCCATGTCGGTCATGTTCATGTTGGTGAGGGCGTTTGAGATCAGGGTCAGAATCCAGTTGGCGACCGAGTGCCAGAAATAGAGGACGCGGTGGGGGCCGGAACCGAGGAAGCGCGATCCGTAGACTACGTCGGCTCTGCCCTCGAGCAGAGGCCGGAGCAAGGCGGGATAGTCGGAGGGATCGTATTCGAGGTCGGCGTCCTGGATGAGGATGTAATCGCCGGTGGCTTCCTGAATCCCGCGACGAAGCGCGGCGCCTTTTCCCATGTTCTTGGGCTGGAACAGGACCCGGATCTGAGGATGCGTGGTTTGCAGTTCGGACAGAATCTCGCGGGAGCCGTCGGATGAGCCGTCGTCAATGCAGATGAGTTCAATGTCCAGGGGGACGGCGAGGACGCGGGGAATGACTTCGCGCAGGGTGGCCTGCTCGTTGTAGATGGGCATGACTACGGAGAGTTTCATGGGGTGCGTCACCGTCACAGTAAAGGGATGGGGAGAAGGCGTCAAGGCGGGCTCTATTCGCAGTGGACGTTGGTTTCTTGGCGGGGTGTCGCGTTTCAGGCGTCCTTACAGGACGCGGCTCCATTCCTTCGGCCTACCCGCCAGTGGAACTGGCGGGCTATTGTCGGGAGTCCCTACGGGACTTTCCCCTTTACTCCGCACTGAAGAGGTGCGTGAAAGCCTGTGCCGTCAGCCACGGTCAAGGTCAAGAACAAAGTCAAAGGCGACGGACAGAGCCTGCCCTGAGCTTGTCGAAGGGAGTGTCCGTCGCACAGAGGACGATTTTGGGGTGGAACAGGGTGCCGGCGACGCGGGTGGCGATGGCGATGAGTTCCCTTTGGCCGCTGAAGACCTTGACCTGGCGGGCGCGGGAGAGTTCGGGGAGATTGACGGTGCGTCCGCTGCGGATGCGGGCGACGGTGGGTTCGTCGGCGGTAACCGAGGGAAGGTCGGGCAGCAATCTGCGGGGATGGACGAAGAGAGCTTCCAGTTTTTCAGGCGTCCCCTTCGACAAGCTCAGGGCAGGCTCTCCGGGACGCGGGTTGTTTGGTTTCAGGTTTCCCGCCAGTAGAACTGGCGGGCTATTGTCGTGAGTCCCTCCGGGACTCGCTTTGTTGTCATGGGTGGCGGTGGGGTCATGAATTCCTTCGGGGCTTGTATCTTTTATGGACCAGATGCCTTGTGCTGCTTCGGCGACTTGTTCGAGGGTGTGGGCGTCTTTGAGAGTGAACTCGGCTACGGCGGTCCGGCGAAGAGATTCCAGATGCGCGCCACAGGCTAGTTCCCTTCCCATGTCGTGAGCGACTGCACGCATGTAGGTTCCGGAGGCTACGCGGGCGCGGAAATGGGCACGGTCGCCTTCAACTGCGAGGATTTCAAACTCTTTGATCTCGACCTGCACCGGCTTGAGCACGACTTCTTTCTGCTGGCGCGCCAGCTTGTAGGCCGGGACGCCCCTAATTTTTTTCGCGGAGAACGGGGGTGGAGTCTGTTCGATGACACCGCGGAAGCGTACGGCCAGGGCTTCGACTTCTTCGGCGCGCAGGCTGACTTGTTGCGGCGGAGTCGTGGGTTCGCCGTCGGCGTCATAAGTGTCGGTGGCGAAGCCGAATCGTATGGTGCCTTCGTAGGTTTTCTCGGAGGAGGTGTAGAACTGCGCCAAGCGAGTGAGGCTGCCAGTGACGAGCGGGAGGACGCCGGTGGCCATGGGATCGAGGGTGCCGAGATGGCCGATCGAACGCTCGTGGAGGATGCGGCGCGCGCGGTTGACCACGTCGTGCGAGGTCAGTC
Organism: Candidatus Sulfotelmatobacter sp.; assembly: GCA_017883425.1. GTDB lineage: Bacteria > Acidobacteriota > Terriglobia > Terriglobales > Acidobacteriaceae > Sulfotelmatobacter. The sequence goes on from JADGNP010000139.1 coordinate 4,225, forward strand.
CAGCGGGCTTATCGATAATGAGGACGCCGTTCATGGGGAGATTGGGGAATTTGGTAATTGAGTAATTGTGTAATTGGATAATTTTGAATGATCGAGCCCCGGATCATTCGCCGACGGGGGAATCCGTGCCGTCCCTACGGGACTCGTTGGGTTTTCCCACTTCCACCCGGCACTGCCGTGCCGGGCTTTCCCATGCCGCCGCTGCGCGGCTGGATTCCGAATGCTGATCACGCGACCTGTTGTACTCTGTAGTACTAACTTACCAAATCTCCTATGTTCCCGATCAGAGACGACCAACCACGATACAGCACGCCGTACGTAAACGGATTTTTGATTGGGCTGAATATTCTCATTTACTTGTTTCAGTCGCTGCTGGATCCGCCGAGTTACGAGTTGTTTGCCCGGCAGTTCGGCATGGTGCCAAGTCATCTAGCGGCTTTTCTGGCGGGATCGCCGAAGTATCCCCTGGCGGCGGTCGTGATTCCCTTTTTCACGTCGATGTTTCTGCACGCGGGGTGGATGCACGTGCTGGGCAACATGTGGTTTCTCTACATTTTCGGGGACAATATTGAGGACTACCTCGGGCACTTCAAGTATCTGGTGTTTTATGTGCTCGCCGGATTGTTTGCGATGGGCACGCAGGTTGCGATTTATCCGCACTCGAATCTACCTACCGTCGGAGCAAGCGGGGCGATTGCGGGCGTGCTGGGGGCGTATTTCATTCTGTATCCGCGGGCGCGGGTGCTGACGTGGTTCTTCGTGTTTGTCTTCTATATTCCGGCATGGATCATGCTGGGATACTGGTTTGTGCTGCAGTTTCTCTCTGGGGCCGTGACCTTGTCGGTGGCGCGAACAGGACGCGATGTGGGAGGCGTGGCGGTCTGGGCGCACGTGGGGGGATTTGTGGCGGGGCTGGTGATGATCAAAGTGTTTTCGGAGCGGCAGCGGCGGTCGCCTTATGCGTACCGGTAGAGTTGAGGGTGGAAAATCCCCACCCTAACGTCGCAAAAGCCGCGACGTTAGGATGGGGCACCCGGCGCTCGCCTTACGCGTATCGGTAGATTTGCTTCGACCCGGAAAAATCTCCACTTCTCGCGCAAAGAACGCGCGAGAAATGGGGCACCCATTTCCGTCACATGACCCTCGCATAACTTTCTACGCGGTTCACTTCTTGGGGCGCGATTCGGGCGGCACCAGGCCGGCTAGGCGGTAGTAGACGGCTAATTGGCCGTAGTGTTCGCCGTCGTGTTCGATCAGTCCATAGGCGAGATCGGAAACGCGCATTTGCTGATGGCTGCCGGGATCGACGACCAGTTCGGACATGCCCTTGTCGCCTTTCGCTTTGATAGCGGCGGCTCCATCGGCGAAAGCCTTCTTCACGAAGGCGACTACATCGGCTTTGCTTTTGAATTGATCGCGCTTGGGGTCTTCCTCGGCGGGAGGCTTCTGTCCCATGGCGAGGTTGGTGAAGTAATAGTTGGCGTTGGCAGCATGGAGCAACTGTGCGGCGAAGCCGCGTTGGGCCGGGGTCGGTTTGAAATCGTATTTGTCTTCGGGGAAGTCTTCGGCCATGGCGATGAGTTTGCGTCCCACGTCGTTCCAGGATTCGAGCACGGCTTGCGACGGGCTGGGCGCGGGTTTGACGGCGGCGTCTTTCTTCATGGCGTCCTGGGCGCGCGCTGGCAGAGCCAGTGTGGCAGCGGCGAGGATGGCTACGGCTAAGAACGGGGCTTTCATCATTGAGTTCCTCCACGGATGGATTGGCGGTCGCAATTGTAATTGGACTGGCTGCGGGAGGAAAGGCGAGCAAGGCATCAACCACTAAGGACACTTAAGGTACACGAAGGAAACACTCTGTCTGCGCTTACAGGGTTCCTAGGGTCGGGAGGATTTCTAGCGTTTCTACGGTTGCGTTCGCGGGAAGCAAGATGGCTTGCACGACGGCTTCGGCCACGGTTTCGGGGGACATCATTTTCCGACGGGGGGCTTGGGGCCAGAAGGTATTCCAGATGTCGGTGTTGGTGGCGCCGGCGAGCAGGGCGATGACGCGGATTCCGCGGGGGCGGAGTTCTTGGCGCAGCGTGTTGGTGAGGCCCAGGACGCCGTGCTTGGAGGCGCTGTAGGCGGCGGAGCCGGGGAAGACGCGGGTGGCGGCGATGGAGAGATTGTTCACGATGGTGCCGCCGCGCTTCATGATGGCTAGCGCGGCCTGGGTGACGAGAAATGTGCCCGTCAGGTTGGTTTCGAGGACGTCCTTCCAGAGGGGAAATGGAAGCTTCTCGACCGGGTGGTTGGGGTGGGCGATACCGGCGTTGTTGATGAGAATGTCGAGGCGGCGGAATTGCTGGCGGGCGGCACGGAAGAGGGCGTCGACGGAGTGGGGATCGCGGACGTCGCAGGGGTGGGCGAGGATTCCAATTTTTGCGGAGGCCAGTTCCCTGCCGACACGGTCTAAGGCGGGGGCGTCACGGGCGGTGAGGATCAGGTCACAGGACTCGGCGGCGAGGGCGTGGGCGATGGCGAGTCCGATGCCGCGCGTGGCGCCGGTGATGAGGGCAACCTGATTGTCCAGTTTGCCTGAGCCAGGTGATGATCTAGGGCGTGCTCTCATGGGTGATTCACTTGCGGCAGCGTGAGGGGAAGGTACTGCCAGAGGCAGATTTCGTTATCATCAGGATCTCGGAAGAAGGCTAGTACTCCTGTACCCTTGTTCTCCGCTGGCGTGACCGGAATACCCTTCGCGCGCAGTTCATTTGACGCCTGTTCGATATCGTCCACACGCAGTGCAAGGCGGGCATTGCCCGCGCCTTGAAGCTTGCTCTGGTCGGTAGCTGGAACGAGTTCAAACAGAATTCCGTCGACCTCGAATCGGGCGACGACATCGCGCGAAATTAACCTAAACCCAAGCACGTCGGAGTAGAAGCGCATTGCCCGTTCCATCTCGGACACGTAGTAGAAGATGCAATCGAAATGATAGGAGACTTCCCGCACTTGTGCAGTTTTCTGGGCCGATTCGCCGAGAACATCTTATCGCAGGACTCGGAGATGTTCTCGCGCAGGAGACCGTCTTCACAACGAGGTCTTTCTGCAATTTCGGCCGGATTGATTTCAGGCGTCCCTACAGGATGCGGTTCGGCTTCCGGTCGGTCCTCCCCGCCAGTAAAACTGGCGGGCTATTGTCAGAGGTCCCTCCGGGACCGACTACAGTTGCGACCTGACAGACAGATTCAGTGTCCGTCCCACGTTCGTCGGAAATCCTCCGGGAACGTCAAAATCCCCACCCTCTCGCAAGGAACGCGAGAAGGTTGGGGCACCCTGCGAATCAAGTTAGATGCCGTTGGGGCGCTGGTGGATCAGGGATAGGAATTCGGAGCGGGTTTCTTCTTCGTTGCGGAAGGAGCCCAGCATCGAGGACGTGACGGCGGCGGAGTGCTGCTTTTCGACGCCGCGCATCATCATGCAGAGGTGGCGGGCTTCGATCACGACGCCGACGCCTTGCGGCTCGATCACTTTTTGGATGGTCTCGGCGATCTGGGTGGTCAGGCGTTCCTGAATTTGCAGGCGGCGGGAGAAGAGTTCGATCAGGCGCGGGATTTTGCTGAGACCGATGACTCGTCCGTTGGGGATGTAGGCGACGTGCACTTTGCCGAAGAACGGGAGCATGTGGTGCTCGCAGAGACTGAAGACTTCGATGTCTTTGACGATGACCATCTCGTCGTAGTTCACGGTGAAGAGCGCGCCTTTGAGCAGGGCCTCGGGGTCTTCCTGGTAGCCCTTGGTGAGGAACTTCATGGCTTTGTGGACGCGCTCGGGAGTGGCGGTGAGGCCTTCGCGGGCGGGATCTTCGCCCAGGCGGACGAGCATTTCGTGGACAAGATCCTCAAAGGTGGCGCTGGTTAAGGTGGCTGGTTCGGTGGCTGGCTTCATGGGTAGAACCTTTGATCCCTCAGCGGCTAAAGCCGCGTTAGTTGTTACGGCCTTACGGCACGGCTGAAGCCATGCCCTGATACGAATCTACTCTTCCTGGTGAGGTTACTTTGGCGGTTCCGTTCCGCCGGCGTACTCGAAGGAGTTCATCATGGTTTCTTCGAGTCTTACTCTTTCCAGATGCGCGTGCTGGAAGCCGCGCTGCAATATTTCGAAGATCTCGACCGAGAGATTCTCCGTTGTGGGCACTTGTTGGGTGAATTCTTGCAGGGTATTCAAATTCTCCAGGTGATAGCGGGAGAGCACTTCCCTTTCGACAAAACCGTCGAGATCGACCAGGTTGCAGACCATACCGGTGCTGGGGTCGACCGGGCCGCTCACGGTGACTTCGAGCGTGTAGTTGTGGCCGTGTCCGTGGGGGTTGTTGCACTTGCCGTAGGTGGTTTGGTTTTCTTCGGCGGACATCTCCGGGCTGTGCAGGCGGTGCGAGGCGGAGAAGCGATAGCGGCGAGTGAGATGGGCTTTCATATGAAACCGTTCTTCACAACGAGATCTTCCTACGATTTGGGACCGGTCTAGTTTCAGGCGTCCCTACAGGACGCGGATCTGCTTTTGGCCTGGCTACCCGCCAGTAGAACTGGCGGGCTATTTTCGGAGGTCCCTTCGGGACCGAACGTAGATGTGACCTGCCAATCAGGTTCATGAAACACACGCCCCTGTTCACCTTGTCGATAACACACTCTATCCTCACGGTTCTTTGACACAGTACTCCTCACCGTTCTTCTCCGTAGAAATCGACGAACAGGTCGGGAGTCTCGTAGACGCGAACGCGGTGCAGGCGGGCTTTCTGGAGTTTTGTTTCCAGGCGCTGCCAGACGGCGATGGCGAGATTCTCGGTGGTCGGGATGCGGGTGAAGAATTCGGGGACTTCCTTGTTCAGGAAACGGTGGTCCATGGCGTCGAGGACTTCGCGGTGCATGACTTCCTTAAGTTGCTTCAGGTCGACCACGAAGCCGGAACGGGGATCGACTTCTCCCTTGACCGTGACTTCGAGGGTGTAGTTGTGTCCGTGGCCGTTGGGGTTGTTGCACTTGCCGAAGATGCGGCGGTTTTCTTCCGGCGTGAAGTCGGGATTGTGATAGTAGTGCGAGGCGGAAAATTCGGCTTTGCGTGTGAGATAGACCATAAGAAACCAGTTGCCAGTTGCCGGTTGCCAGTAAGTCAAAAACAACAACCAGGAGCAGGAAAATCAGTTGTCCGTGAAACCGGCGCGCACTCAATAAAGATTCGGAGCCAGTTCACTTGGAGGTTCTAGAGCGTACGCAGGAATTGCCTGCCACTTCAAAGAATTTGTGGTTTCTTCCTCTGGGCAAAAATTCTTGTTGGGTTCAAACACGATGATCTTGTAGACATAGCGCTTGCGCTCCTTGGGATAGTAGGCGAAAGCGAACGCGATGCCCTTCTTTTTATCGATCCAGAAGACAAGTGGGCGGGAGCCCCGGGCCGGATCCGGAGGAGTCAAGAGAGTGTAGGCGCTAAGGTCTTTGTAGGCGGCGGCTACTTTCTCGCTGTGATCGAAGGTGGTGATGCCTTCGGCGGTATGGAAGCGAGTGGTGGAGGATTCGATCTGGAAGACTTTTCCTTTCTTGAGGCGAATGAACAGGTCGCCGCGGCCGGTTCGGTTGGTCGCGTCGACCCAGTCGAGGGTTGTGCCGCAGCGATTCTCCCACTCCTGGTCTTCGTCTTTTTTGGGAAACAGTTCGAGGGCGCGTTCGCGGGTGTCGCCAAGCTTGAGCGGTCCGACGCGCGAGCCGGGTTCGATCGTCACTTGGCTGGAGAGAGAACTGGCCTCGGGTTCCTGCGAGGCGATCGCAGCAACTGGTGGCACGCCGCGGATTCCGGGCAGAGTGGCGCGACTGGAGAATCCCAGCAAAAGAATGGTCGGCAGAATCAGGGTCACAGCCAGTTTCATAAGAGTCGTCCTGCGGTGGTGGGGGTACGGTCGCTGAGTTCGTTCGCGGGGGCATCTTTCGAACCGTAGGTTCTGCCCTTCCAGCTTACCTTTCCGGCCGCATGCGATCGTTTCGAACGAAGCAGAAGGTAGGAGAAGAGAGGGAGCCCGAAAGGTACGAGAAGATTTGCGTCCCAGGCAAAGTGCGCACGGGAGATTCGAGTGAGAGTCAAAACCGGAGCCAGCAAGTACAGAGGCGCATAGCGAAAATCCCGGGCAGTGACGGAGAGGATCAGGAGCGCCAGCGATGCGATAAGCGCGGCAAACTCGAGGAAGCGCCAGAGCGCCAACCGCCCGGGCGAGGGGAACAGGATTGCGAGATTCTTGCTCCAGCCTTCGCGAAGCTGGGGAAAGCTGCGATACATGCGGGTTCGGACAGCATCTCCTCCGTAGCGAAAGAATATCCTGCGGCCGGATTGCTTGACCGCGCGGGCTAGTTCCACATCTTCGAGCAGACTCTTCCCTACGGCGGCGTGCCCGCCGATGGCATCGTAGGCTTCACGCGTCACGAGGATGTACTGGCCGTTCGCGGCTGCGGCGGGCGAATTCGGATCGCTCACCTGCGAAGGGCGGTATTTCGACGCTAATTCCGCGAAGATTACGAGCATAACGGCCTTCTCCCAAAAGCCGGTGACGATCTGCTCGGGCGAGTAGGAGAGCAGCGCCGCTGCCTTGCGCTGAGCCTCGTCCAGACTGCGCGATAGCGACCCGGGCAAGTGCACGGTGTCGGCGTCGGTGAAGAGGAGCCATTCGCCAAGGGCCTGGCGGGCGCCGGTGGCGACGGCGTTGTTCTTGCCGGTCCAACCGTCGGGCAGCGGGCCGGCTTCGATAACTCGGACTCCGGGGAATGACAGAGCGCTTTCACGGGTGCGGTCGGTGGAGTGGTCGTTGACCACGAGG
>JADGNP010000615.1 GCA_017883425.1 Candidatus Sulfotelmatobacter sp.
TGAACTGTCTCTAAATGGCAACTACCACCACGAAGCTGGACCTTGATGTGACCACTCCGTTCGCCGGTGTTGGTGTGCCTGCCTGGCCGCGGGGGCAGAACCCCTCGACCGTCGGCGATCCTCCCGCGCAAGATCCCACGAAACCATCGCATCGCGACGCTCTGCAGGCGCTGCTGGCATTCTCCGCGCTGCACGATCAGCTGCGGCGGAGAAAAGCCCTGGCCGCGCGGAACAACGGTTTCGATGCAGGTGCTCCAGTTGCGGAGTTTGAGCAGGGAGAGCAGTTCGTTCTCGATGAAGTGCTCCAACTGGTCGCGGAACGCGCGGTAGCGATCACGGGCGCGGATGGTCTGGCGATCGCCCTGGCGGAAAACAATGAGATTGTCCTGCGGGCGGCGGCGGGCACGGTCCGGCCCGACGTGGGTGCGCGCATTGAGCGCGATTCTGCTTTCTCCGGGGCCTGCTTCCGCACCGCACAGATCGTGATGTGCGACGACACCGAGACGGATCCCAGGGTGAACTTGCAGGCTTGCCGCAAGCTGGGCGCGCGCTCCATGGTAGCGGTGCCGCTGTGCGGGCGCCGGCGCGTGATTGGGCTGCTGGAGGCGTTTTCTGAATGGCCTTTCGCATTCAACGAGAGCGACATCCGCAACCTGAGCCTGCTCGCTGAACTAGTGTTGGGCGCGCTGAAGCCCGAGGATGAAGACCGCTTCGCCGAGTCTGCACAGGCCGCGGCAACCAAACTGGAACCGGCTCCGCGTCCGGCGAAGACGCCCGCCGCAATCGAGCCGCCGATAGTTGTGCGCGCGGCACCTGCTGCCGTTGTCTCGGTTGTGCCCGTCCCGGTTGTCGCTGTCCCGGTTGTGCCCGTGGTTGACCGGAAGCCGGTTGTGGCGAAGGCCAGCCTTGCGCCCGCCGCCGCGATCCTAGACAAGCCCCCGATTCTTGATAAGCCCGCAGAGAAGACTCCCCAGCTTGAAATCGCCGTCGCGGCCGCGCCTGCCGCTGCACCTGAGATCGCCGTGCAGGAGACGGAGTCCGAAAACCACCGGCCAGTCCTGCTGATTCTGCTGGTGTTCATCGTCATTGTTACGGCGTTTGCGGGTGGAGTCTGGTGGAAGTTGAAGACGGCACAGTTGGGCAGTGCCATGATCCACACGCAGAAGATGCCGGTCAGGCCGTCCGGTGCGGGAGTGGCGAAAGAAGTGACGGTTGCTCCTGCGGCAACCGCGGCTGGGGGCGCGAATCCCACAACTGCCGCGAACGCCAATCCGGAAGCGATTTCGGATGCCAGCGAGCCGGACAGTTCACCCGCTACCGCGCAGGAGTTGTCGAAATTTCCGCGGGTCACCGGAATCCGGCACTGGTCGTCGGCCGATTCGAGCACCGTGGTTCTCGATCTTGAAGACCAGGTGCAGTACGAGGCGCACCGCCTTGCGGGCCCGGACCGCATCTACTTCGATCTGCGCGATACGCAGCTCGCTCCCGACCTGATCGGTAAGTCGATCGAGGTGGGCGACGCGTTCGTGAGCCGTATCCGCATGGCGCAGCCCGTGGCTGGCATGACGCGCATTGTGCTGGAGACGAAGGCCAACTCAACTTTCTCCGTTAGCCTGGAACCGAGCCCGTACCGGCTGGTCGTCGAAGTGCGCAAGATCGGGGCGAATCCTAAAGGCGCCGTGAATCTGTTCCCGAACGCTGGCGAAGCGGAAAAGAACAAGCTGGCGATCGTGGTTCCACCTCCAACCAAAGAAGATCTGCAACTGCGGGCGCGCGTGCCCAAGATGCGCATCGTGGTCGATGCCGGCCACGGTGGCTGGGACCTGGGCACGGTGGGCCGTCGCGGTCTGCTGGAAAAAGATCTGGTCCTCGAAATCGCCCAGCGCTTGGGCAAGCTGCTCGAGAGCCGCCTGGGAATGGCAGTGATCTTCACGCGGCAGGACGACAACTACGTTCCTCTGGACGAGCGCGCCAGCATCGCCAACCAGTCGCAGGCGGACTTGTTCGTCTCGGTGCACGCCAACTACAGCGACCTGCCCTCGGCGCGCGGCGTGGAAACCTACTACACAAATTTCTTTTCGGCGCCGGGATCTAAAGAGGTTGGCTCGAAAGATGTTGATACGCGGCCGAGTGCGAGCGGCGCCAAGCCAGCCGTGACCGCGTCTCTTTCGCCAGCGGACTTGCACGAGCGCATCGAGCAATCGCGGCGGCTGGCGGCCAGCGTGCAGCGCTCGCTGTATGGAACGCTCTCCGTACAAAACCCCGGCCTGCGCGACCGCGGGATCAAAGAAGCCGGATTCGTCGTGCTCACCGAAAGCGCGATGCCGGGAATTCTGGCGGAAGTCTCGTTCGTCAGCAGTCCCACCGACGAGCAGAAACTACGCAGCGACGGCTACCGCGAGCAGATCGCAGAGGCGCTGTACAAGGGGATTGCGCGGTACGCGGCGAGTTCGCATGGGGTGAAGGTGGCGAGCGCGGGGAAGTAAGTACCGAGTTGCGAGTACCGAGTGCCGAGAAGGGCACGACTTCCAGTTCTTAGCCCGCCCTGAGCGAGCGAAGCGAGTCGAAGGGTGCCAATTCAGGCCTTACGAAACAGATCCAGCTTTAGAGGCTGCGGAAGTACGCAATCTCCCGAAGGAGCAACGACCACAGGGGCTGAAGCCCGCACTGATTTCACGCGGCTTACGCGGCCCTGAAGGGCCGCTCTTCCACGGTAATGCGCGCATTTGTGAGTTTCTCCGCAGCCTGTTTGGACTCGCGACGCCAGTCCTTTGATCGTCACTCATTCAATCTCTTGATCAAAGAATAGCTTCAGGTCGCGTGCACCATGGAGTACTCGGACGACCTCAATTCCGCGCGAACGCGGCAGGTAAAAGACGACGTATCTTCCGACCGGGAAGCTGCGCAGGCCAGCCAGCAATTCGGGTCTCTCGCGTCCCATCCTAGGTTGGCGGGCGAGCATCCGAAACTCGCCATGGATGCGGGCGGCGAAGGCATCTGCCTCACGCGCGCCGTCCTCGGCAATGTAAGCCCACATTTCGGCGAGGTCGGCCAGAGCCTGCGGGCGTATGACAACAGAGGGCATCTATTCGGCAGCGGCTTTGCGCGCTGCGAGGCGCTTGCGGCCCTGCCGCTTCATCTCGGCCACATTCCAAGGACGCGCGGGGCCGCTATCGAGACCTTCGCGAATGTCGCGACGCAGCCGTTCAAGCTGCAGAGCGTGCAGCTCATTGTGCCTTTCCATGAGGCGCAATGCTTCGCGCACGACCTCGCTGGCGGA
>JADGNP010000616.1 GCA_017883425.1 Candidatus Sulfotelmatobacter sp.
CTCGAACTGGCCAAATCGCAATCCTTCGACTTGATCCTCTCCGACGTGGTGATGCCCGGCAAAGACGGCCTGACGCTCCTCGAAGAACTCAAAGCGCAAGGCGTGCCAACTCCTGTCGTCATGATGTCGGGCCAGGCGCACATCGAGATGGCCGTACGTGCTACGCGCCTCGGTGCGCTCGACTTCCTGGAAAAGCCGATCTCGACCGAAAAACTGCTGCTCACCGTGGAGAATGCACTGAAGCTCGGCCGCCTCGAGCGTGAAAATCGCGACCTGGAGCGCCGCCTCGGCAAACACGAGATTGTTTGGAAAGGCGAGACCATGCGCCGCGTGATGGCGCAAGTGGAGCGCGTGGCCGCCAGCGAAACGCGCGTCTGCATTCTCGGCGAGACCGGCACGGGAAAGGAACTGGTGGCGCGCACGCTGCATGAGCGCAGTCCGCGGGCAGGCGCTCCCTTCGTCACGCTGAACTGCGCCGCGGTTCCGGCGGAGCTGATTGAATCCGAATTGTTCGGCCACGAAAAAGGATCGTTCACCGGTGCGGCCGGCCGCCATCTCGGCAAGTTCGAGCAAGCCCAGCACGGCACCATCTTTCTCGACGAAATCGGCGACATGCCGCTCACCATGCAAGCCAAGCTGCTGCGCGTGCTGGAGGAAGGCGAGGTGGAACGTATCGGCGGCGAGCGCGCCATCACCGTGGACGTGCGAGTCGTCGTCGCCACGCACCGCGACCTCGAAGCGCAAGTTCGCGACGGCAAATTTCGGCAGGATTTATTTCACCGCGTGTTCGTCTTCCCCCTGCGCCTGCCCCCGTTGCGCGAACGCCGCGAAGACATCCCTACGCTGATCGAGCACTTTGCCCTGCAAGTGAGCGCCATCAACGGATGGAAGCCTATGCGCTTCAGCGAAAGCGCGATGGCCGCGCTGCAAGAGCATCCGTGGCCGGGAAATGTCCGCGAACTCAGAAACGCCGTCGAGCGGCTGATGCTCCTGGCAACTTCCGATGAAGTCACCTCGGAAACTGTAGCGCTGGCGCTACCCACTTCCGTTGCCGCGCTGGATTCTGCATCGGCGGGTACCGGCCCGCTAGCCGACCGCGTGCGCGCGTTCGAGAAGCAAACCATCCTGGCGGAGCTGAAACGCAATCACCACCAGATCTCGAACACGGCGCGCGCGCTGGGACTGGAGCGATCGCATCTTTATAAGAAGGCGGAGCAGGTAGGGATTGATCTGAAAGCAGTAAAGAATGAGGGTGACCGCTGAGAACTCATAGCCGTAGCCGCCTTGTGTTGTGTCCTCCAACCTCGCCACAACTCAAAACTGTCATCCTGAGCGAAGCGAAGGACCTATGCATTTAGCAGCCAACTACATGGGTCCTTCGCTTCGCTCAGGATGACAAACCGTTTTTGTGTCGCGAATTTACAGGATACGACAGTAAGTCCGTTTGCAATTTCCATCCCCCACAGACGACAATCGCATCGTGCCCAGCACTAGCTTTTATCAGGACCCCCAAACTGTCAGCCCCTTCCGTCCGGGCGCGCTCGTGATCGCAACGTTGACCAACCCGCGCGAAAAATTCTGGGGCGCGATTCTCCATCTTGCGGGCGAAGGCCTCAGTCTGCGCGGCGTCGATGTCGCGTCTTTCGACGATCTGGCCGCGCAGATCAAGAGCGGCGAGCCCTTCACCTCCGGCGTCGTCTTCTTTCCCATGCACCGCGTGGAGCGGATGGAACTGGACCTTCCCGAGGGCAACCTCCTCTCGCTCGCCCAGCGCTTCGCCGAGAAGACCGGACAGGATCCCGCCCCGCTTCTGGTAAGAGAGTTTCTCGGGAGCGCCGCAGGAAAAGCCGGAGGAGAAAAAGCGCGGTGAACTACCGGCAGATCCTGACCGCGCCCAACCAGCTCACGCTGCTGCGGATGATTTTCCTGCCGTTCATCGTCATCAATCTGGTCAAGCACGACTTCAAGTGGGCACTGACGCTCTTCATTCTCGCCGGATTGAGCGACAGCCTCGATGGCCTCCTGGCTCGCACCCTGCATCAGCAAACGCTGCTCGGCCAGTATCTCGACCCGATCGCCGACAAGCTGCTGATGAGCACCATGTTTCTTGTGCTCTCGATCGAACGGATGATTCCCTGGAAATATACGGTCGTGGTCTTCAGCCGCGACATCTCCATCCTGCTGATCAGCGGCGTGCTGTTCATGATTGCCGGCCTGCGCGATTTTCGCCCCAGCATCTTCGGCAAAGCCAACACCTTCGCGCAAGTGGCTGCGATTTTCTTCGTGCTCCTGCTGCCGATCGAGCCCGTACGCTGGGTCTGGATTGCGCGCACCACCTTTCTGCGCGCCACTTTTATCTTCACCATCGTCTCCGCCGTGCACTACGCATTTCTGGTGCAGCATCGCCTGCATGCGCATGCGCCACCCGCCGTTATGCCTTCAACTCCGCTACCCTCGGGTGCCGCTGCATCAGTTAAGAATGATTAGTAGTAATCTGTTCTTGAGATCCGCAGCAGTCTTGACAGCGATCTGCAGCGCTAGGGTCGGACTGGGTGATTGATTGCGGCGGACTCACTTCCTTGCTAAGGGGTCTGATGATCCGGATTTACGTCGTCCTGTTGTGGCTGTTGGCACTGCCTGACGGCGCTGCACCTCCCTCCGCTATCAGCGAGCCTCCACCGTGGGCTTATCCAGTCACTCCACCTGACCGCAAACTCGTACCTGACGACGGCACGATCCGGAAGGTCCCGGACAGCAGCGCTGGGTACACGCTGACGCAAGTGCGCAACGGATTCCTGGCGCCAGACTGGCACCCGGGAGACCACCCCAAGATGCCGGGAATCGTTGCCCATGGCCGTAAGCCTGATGTTTTGGCATGTGGCTATTGTCATCGGGCGGATGGGCCGGGAGGCCCGGAGAATGCAAGCCTCGCTGGTTTGCCGTATGCCTACATCGTGCAGCAGATGTCCGACTACAAGAGTGGACACCGGTCGACCGCGCTCCCCAAGCGCGTCCCCCAAGCCTCCATGATAGCGCTGGCCAAAGCGGCCACTGAAGAGGAAATCCGGGAAGCAGCCAAGTACTTTTCTTCGCTTAAGCCAAGACAGAACATTCGAGTGGTCGAGACCGACCGGGTGCCGAAGACTTATGTTGCCAACTGGTTCCTGGCTGCGCAGGAAGGCCACGAAAGCGAACTGCTGGGAGAACGGATCGTCGAGACTCCAGAGAATCTGGAGTGGTTTGAAAGTCGCGACGCGCGTGCAACCTTCGTCGCCT
>JADGNP010000140.1 GCA_017883425.1 Candidatus Sulfotelmatobacter sp.
CCCAGAACCCGCGCCTTCGCCGCTTCCGCCTCGGCCTCGGGAATCATCCCTTTCTTCTGATACAGCACCGACAGACTGGTGTGTGCCAGCACATCGTCGGGATCGATTTCCGCCAGCCGCTGCGCGACCGCGATGGCCTCATCGTAGCGCTGCAGGTCCTGCAGAGCCCGCGCTAGTCCGTGCATGGCCTCGGTAAACGTCGGGTCGGCAGTCAGAGACTCCTGATAAGCAGCGACGGCCTTTTCCAGGTGCCCATCCGCCATCAGGTCGATCGCGGCGTAGTAATGATCTTCGGCCTTTTGGCGGGCGTTTGTGTCAGGCATGCGGGAAAGTTCCAGGCAGAAACTGGATTCTAACATGTGCAATGTGGGGACAGCCGCCCTCGGCTGTCCGGCCGGGCGGAGCCCGGCTTCGGTTCCTTCGTGTACCTCCGTGCTGTTTGTAGTTATCATGGCTGCATGCGCTATAAACTCCGCTTCCTGTGGAATGCCACCAAAGGCCATCGCCTGGCCCCGTGGCGGAGCCCCTATCTGCTCTGGCGCATCGAAACCTACACCGGCGTGAAAATGACCCAGATCGGCTTCCTGGAATTCTGGGAATTCATGTGGCGCGAACGCGCCGACCTCTGGCGTTTTTTGAAATGGACAGCAGAGATGGAGCGCCATGTCCATCCCAGGCCAAAGAGTTCCTAGGTGGTAGCGCCGCCGTCTCGGCGGCTGTCGTGGCGGCGTCTCGCCGCCACTGCGAGGGGCGAGACGCCCTCGCGGCAGCCGGCAAGATGCCGGCGCTACGAAACGAAAACTTACGCCCCTTTGCCCGCGGCCGCAGCTTCACCCAGAAAGATGCTGACTTCGCTGCCCTTGCCGGCCCCGGTGATCTGCGCCGCGGCCGCGCGGTTGGCCACGATTTCCAGATAGCCCATGCTTCCGAGGACGCCAAACACTTCTCCCGGTGCTCCCTCAGCGTAAGCCGTGCGGACCTCGGTAATCTCCCGGCTTCCGACCACGATCTTAAAGCCAGCGGACCCTGCTGCAAACAGCGCGGGAGCGTCTTCCGGCGTCACATTGGTGATCAGGTTGCCGAAACGGTCGACCTTTAGAACCACGGCGCGCAAGCGGCCCTCCCCCGTAGCCTTCGGCTTGGGTGCGGCGAAGCGCACATAGTCTTCGATCTCGTCTCCGAATTTGTGCGAATCCACCATCTTGGCGAGATACGCGGCCACCGGGGCAAACACGTCGCGCGCGTGAAACGTACTGCTCACCGGCTGCCGGAAGTAATGTTCGGACGTGATGTGCCGTACGCGTATGCGTTCTTCCCTGGCATAAACCATCGAGAGCACGCCATTATCGGGCGCGACGAAGTGATATCCGTCGCTCGAGGCCAGAATCGGCCGCCGCGTTGTGCCCACGCCCGGGTCCACCACAACCATGTGGATCGTCCCGTTCGGGAAGTACGAATACGCCTGGGAAATGGCCAGCGCGCCATCGAGCACATCGAAGGCCTGCACGGCATGAGAAATATCCACGATCGCGGCCTCAGGCACGATGTCGAGAATGACTCCCTTTATGGCGCCCACAAAATGGTCGTTGGTTCCAAAATCGGTGGTGAGAGTGACGATCGGACGATGTGACAATGTTCCCTCGCTGGAAGACAAAATTCTCGGTACAGCGAAGTTAATTTGCGGGGAAGCTGTGCGTCAAGGCACGGAGGTAATAGCTGAATCTCGCGCTCGCGCCCTTGGCAAGGCATCACAGCGAACAGACTCGTAGTCGCGACTCGACTCCAAAGGAGGCGGATGTTTAGCTTCGTCTACTTCTCTCCTCGCACTTCGTCCACAACCTGTCGTGTCGCCGTCACCACGGCGCCCGGCGCCTCATCCATGTCATGATGCGCGTCCACGACCACTTGCCGCCCGCGCGTTGAAAGCCGCGCCAAACTGGCCTGCAGTTGATGAATCCAGATTTCATGATAGTCCGCGGCCTGCTTTTCCAACCCTGGAGGAGCCCAGTACTTTCCCGCGGTCAGCACCACCAGTGAGCGATCACCCAAGCTGCCCGCATTGCGTGCGGCGTTGTCCAGTTCCGGGTTCCCGGTGCCGGCGGTGGGAACCAATCTGCCGCCGTCGGTTGCCGCGCATACTTGCTCCGCATCCGTTCTTGCCGCGTTCGGGCGGGCATTCAGCTTTGCCAGTACCTCGCCCTCCGGGGTTGATTGTGAAGGAACGGGACCGGCCATTCGGCTCGCCACAAATCGCAAAATGCCGAACCTCGCCATAAATGGCAGTGCGGTGCAAATCAAATGCCGCCTCGCCGGCGGCATGCGGTTGAACGCCGACAGCATAAACGCCGGTTCGGGTTCGTCAGGGTGAGCCGAATCCACGAACACCAGCCCGGCAACATCGTGAGGATAGCGGCTAGTGTAAATGCGCGCGTATTCCCCTCCGATGGATGCGCCCACCAGCACATACGGCGGCGGCACTCCTGCGCGGCTCAACAATTCGTGGAGATCGCTGACGACTGATGTGCTGGTTCTCGGCCCCGGCGGCGGATCGCTCCATCCCACGCCTGCGCGATCGTACCAGCAGGCACGAGTGAAGTTCGCAATGTTGGTCTGTATCGACGTCCATTCGTACCCAGGACCGTTGCCGCCTGTTTCGAAAATGACCGTCGGACTGCCCTGGCCCGAACAGTAGAGGTTTAGAGTGCGCCCGCCCACATCGACGGCCTGCCCAATCCGTTGAGGCAGACGACTTCTGTCATGGCTTCTCCCAATCTGCTCGTAGGTGAATCCCGCAAGCAAAACGAGACACACCAACCCGAACAATGCGGCGACGATTCTGCGAACCCACTTTCGGAGTCTAGTCATGCCCGCCTCCTTACCCGAAAGACTTCATGGAACGGCTGCAGTCACCCACCCGGCTATCAGTTTAGACCGCCTCAGCAGTCAGTCAGGCGGTTAGCACATGCTACCATACGACATGTCGTCTAGCGACATGTCGAAAAGAATATTATCTGGTCGTGGACAGGCGGCCTGAGATGAACGAAGCAGCGTCTTCAATCGTCTCGCAACGCTTGCATGGGCTGGATGGAGGCTGCTTTGCGCGCGGGAAGGAGGGCCGCGATCAATCCGATGGCCGGGAGCGTGAGCAGTACGGCGACATTAGGTCCACAGGTCCAAGGGATGCACCTGGTACAAGAAGCTCTTGATCAGGCGTTCGGTGGCAAATGCCAGCAGAAGGCCTGGAACTACTCGTAGCGCAGCGCTTCAATCGGATTCAACCGCGACGCTTTCAAAGCAGGGAAGAATCCCGAGACGATCCCCACCAGCGACAGAATCACAAACGAGATGATCATCACGCTCATCGACGCATGCAGGAAGATCGCGCCCTCATGGTCGGCGGTCTTGTAGAACTCGTCGTAGAGCGGCATGGGCGGAATCGCCCACGTCAGAAACTCGGCGACCGCCATCCCGATCACCCCGCCCACAAATGTGAGCACCAGGGCCTCCAGCAGAAACTGCACCAGGATGTGCCGTGGCCGCGCTCCAATCGCCTTGCGCAGCCCGATTTCCCGCGTCCGCTCCGTAACCGAAACCAGCATGATGTTCATCACGCCAATGCCGCCCACGGCCAGCGTGACTACGCCGATCAGTCCCAGCACGGCCTGCAGCCCCAGCGAAAAGCCATTGATCATGGCGCGGTCTTCAATGGTGTCCCACTCGGGCGTGGCCTTGTCGTCCTTGGGATCGAAGTGGTGCCGCCGCGCAATCACCTCCCGCACCGCCGCGAGGGCCTTTTTGTTGAGCTCGGGCGCAGTCGGCTGGATGATGATCTCGTCCGGATCGCGAATGTTCTTGAGATCGCGCATCAGCGCGAAGGGAATGAACCCGTTCTCGTTATCCGGCCCCTGATACATCGAATCCTGAATCTTGTTGCGCATGGTGCCGATGACTTCAAAATCCAGCCCGCCAATATTGACGTTTTGCCCCACGCCGGGCGCGCCCTGGAACACTTTCTTCGCAGCGTTGTAACCCAGAATCACCACGCGCCGGTGGTCCGCGAAGTCGCTTTCGTTGAAGTAGCGCCCGTCCGCGAGGTCCAGCTTGCGCATCTGTCCATACGGCATGTCCACTCCGCGCACCTGGATGGACACCACGCGCGTGCCAATCTTGAATCCGAAATCGCGGTCGATCTCGCCGCTCACCGCCCGCACAATGGGTACTTCGTCGCGAATCGCCTCCACGTCCTCCAGTTCGTACTTGACCGCCTTGCCCGCCCGCTGGCCGCCGGCCTGCATGCTGGTCTGGCCGGGCCAAATGACGATCACGTTGTTGCCCATGTTCAGGAACGCGTGCAGCACGCATCCGCCCAGGCCCTGCCCGTACGCCAGCAACAGCACCACCGACGCCAGGCCCCACACGATGCCCAGCATGGTAAGCGCGGAGCGCATGCGATCGCGCATCAGCGACTGCCAGCCTTGCGAAATGAGCTCTTTCGTGTACATGCGATTCGTGCTCCGAAATCACGGAGCAATTGCAGATTTGAGAAGTCAGATTGCAGATTGGCCGAACGCCTGCGTGAAAATCTGCAATCTAAAATCTACAATCTGAAATTCTCTCCGTGTCTCTGTGACTCCGTGGTGATATGCCTTCCTACTGAATATGTATGTCGCCCGATCCAGTGCGCACCCGCAGCAGCGGTCCTCCGCCATGCACCTTGCCTCGAATCTGCTTGTGCATATCTCCCACCCGCCCCTGCACCGTCATCTCGATCGGCGCACCGACGTCCACCGTACCGGAGCTGGTCGAAATGTCCGCGTCAAAGGCGGCGTTCGCCGGCAGACGCACATGCACGTTGCCCGAGCCCGTATGAATCTCCCACGTGCCGCTCTGCGTGCCTTCGGCCGTGACATCGCCGCTGCCCGTCTCACCGTGGAAGCCGCCCTGCACGCCACGCGCTGTGATGTTCCCCGAGCCGGTGTGCAGGTCGATGTCGCCTGATGCCGCTTCCTCGATCTCGACGTCGCCGCTTCCGGTGCCACCTTTCACTGGTCCCGAGATCTGACGCGCCCGTATATTGCCCGATCCAGTCTGCAGACGAACCTCGCCGGTAAGGTTCGCCAGCTTCACGTCGCCCGACCCGGTCTGCGTGTCCACGTTGCCACGCGTGCCTTCAATGATCTGATCTCCCGAGCCGCTGCGCGTGCGGACGGTCGTGTTCGCGGGCACGCTAATCTCGTAATCCACCGAGATGTTGCGCATGTTCACATAGTCAATGTGAATGCTGTTGCCCTCCTGCCGGATCGGAGGATGCTGTTCGATCTCGTGGACGTCGGCCTGCCGGCCGCCCATCAGCCAGTGGTCGCCCACGTAGATCTTCCCTCGGATGAAGATTGATCCCGACGAACCGGCGCGCACGGTGACGTCGCCGGAACGGGTGAGCACCTCAAGATCGACAGGCCCGCTCACCGTGAGCGTTTTTTCGAATGTGCCCTGCGGCGTGGAGGAGGCAAAAACAATAGTGGAAGCAAACAGCACGACCAGCGCGATCGCAAACATCGCAAATAAAGATCGGCCGGACACGGATGCGAGAGGGAAAGTGCGTCGGTTATTCATAGCGTAGTGACTCCACGGGCGTCATATCCGCGGCGCGCTGGGCCGGATACATGCCCGCGGTCACGGTAATCAACGAAAGTGTCAGGATCGAAGCAATAATCGAAATCCAGGAAACGATGGGATGCGGAACAAAATCGGGCAGGGGCAACGCTTCCAGCGCAGTGCACGTCCCCATTCCGAACGCGAGGCCCAGAATGCCGCTGACCACCGTCAACATCGCGGATTCGGCGAAAAATTGCCGCAGGATGTCGCGCTTGGTCGCGCCCATGGCCTTGCGTGTGCCAATCTCGCGCGTCCGCTCGGTGACCGACACCAGCATGATGTTCATCACGCCGATCCCGCCCAGGCACAGCGTCACAATCGCGACGCAGCCGAAGAAGATGGTCACGACGCCGAAGATCTTGTCCAACATCTTGGCCCCATCCATCGTGTCCCAGACAAACAGCGCGTCCTTGTCGAGAGCGTCGAAGTGGTGTACCCGCGCTAGCGTGCTCCGCACCTGCAGCACCGCCGCCTCATGTTCTTCGGGATCGCCCACTTCGAAGACGATGTCATCCAGATACCCGCGCGTAATCCCGGCCCCGCGCTTGGTCGGCGGCGGAAAATCACGCGACACCGCCGAATAAGGCGCGAACAAATAGTCGTTGTCCGGGCCGCTGTAATTCGAGTTCTGCTTCTTTTCCTGCAGGATCCCCACCACCAGATAGGGAACACTCTGCACCAGCACACTGGCGCCGATGGCGGGCTGTCCGGGAAACAGTTGACGGTAGGCTTTCGACCCCAGCACCAGCACGCGCCGGCCCTCGCGCTCGTCGTCGTCGGTAATCAGCCGGCCTTCCGAAATCTGCAGTGACCGGAAATCCTGGTACGAGGGCCACATCCCCACCACGCCGCGGTTGGCCAGATTGTACTGGCTCACTTCTGGAATGGTCCGCCGCAACTCCGGGCTGACATGCTTGACCAGGTAGCATTCGTCGCGAATCAACTCGGCATCGTCGACGTGCAACTGGATCTCTCTCCCCGCCGCGCGCCCGCCTACCTGCGAACTGGTTCGCCCGCCCCACATGATGACCAGGTCCTTGCCCAGCGTCTGCATGTGTTTTTTCTGGTCGACGCTGAAGCCGCGCCCCAGTCCCACCAGGATGATCACCGATGCAATCCCCCACACGATGCCAAACATCGTGAGGAACGTCCGCATCTTGTGGGCCCGGAATGTGGAGAATGCCTGGCGCAGAATTTCGGAGAGAGTCATGGGATCGGACCTCAGACCTTGGACCTTAGACACCGGACCTCATGCCTCGCAAAAGGCCGGGAGGCGGCCGAGGTCCGACGCCCGAGGTCCGACGTCCGCTTTACTGCAGTACGACCTGATCGCCTTCCTTCAGCCCGCTCAGCACTTCGGTCTTGGCGCCGTTCGAGATCCCGATGTTGACGGCAACTTTGTTCTTGCCCTCTTTGCCTTTCGGGTCCGGCACTTCCACCGAGGCCTTCTTGTCCTTGTCGTACAGGATCGCGCCTTCAGGAATCTGCAGCACGTTCTTGTGCTCTTCCAGGATGATTTCCGCGTTGGCGGTCATCTCAGCCTTGAGTTCGCCGCCTGGATTCTGGATCGACACGCGCACTTCAAAGGTCGTGACGTTATCCTTCTCCACGCCCATCGGAGAAATCTTGGTCACTTTGCCGTCGAAGGTCTTGTCCTTGAACGACTCCACCTTGATGCGCGCCCGCTGGCCCAGATACACCTTGCCGATATCGCTCTCGTCCACCTTGCCCTTCACATACACTTCGCTGGTATCGCCCAAGTTCATCACCAACGTTGCCGAAGAGCCCAGCACCAGGATGGAACTGACCGCGTCGCCCATCTGCACATCGCGAGAAAGCACGATGCCATCAATCGGCGAGATGATATCGGTATAGCTGAGCTGCTCCTGCAGCTGTTTCAGGTTCGCCTGATCCTGCGCTACCTGAGCCTGGGCCTGCGCGATCTTTGCCTTCAGAACCGTCACCTGCGCCTTGGATACGTTCTGCTTGTTCAACGCCATCTCATAATTCTTTTGCGCATCATCGAGCGCGGAGGCGGAGACCACCCCATCCTTCGCCATGCTGGTGGCTCGGTCATAAGCACGCTTCAACAACGGCACATCCGGACCTTCCGCGTCCACTTTGGCGCGCTCCAAGTCTGCCTGAGTGCTTTTCCAGTTGGCTTGCGCCGCCTCCAGTGCTGCCTTGGACTGCTCCACCTGCGCCTCGATCTCGATTTTGTCGAGCTGAGCCAGGAGTTGCCCCTTCTTGACGTGATCGCCGTAGTCCACCAGGAGATTCTTCACAATTCCACTGGCCTTCGACTTCACTTCAACCTTCGTGATCGGCGTGACCTTGCCGGTCGCCACCACGCTCTTGGCCAGGTCGCCCTTTTCCACTTTGGCGAGTTTCGAAGGATCAATCTTGGTTCCTCCACGCGTTGCCGCGAACACTCCGCCCGCGATCAGCAGGACGATGAACGCTCCTACGCTGCCCCAGATAATCAGTCTGCGACGCTTCTTCTTGCCATTTCCGTTACCGTTCACAACGCCTCCTGTAGATACCGCCAAGTGGAGATGGGGAGCCATTCCGCTGCCCTCACTCTCTTGTACGCGGCCCGAGTTGCTTTTGTTCCTAAGATCTCGAAACTATGATTTGCAGCCGGATTCCAAAAGACCGCCGTCACCCGCTAACCCATCTGCCGCCTGCCAGTTAGACCCGTGACCTTTTAAAAGGATAGCGGATCACAGAATGGAATTTTGTGACCCCGCGCACCCACATATAAGGGCAATGTGGGGACAGCCGCCCTCGGCTGTCCGTCGAGCGCAGCTCGACTAGTCGCTGACCCCCAATTAGATGTACAGCATCGGGCCTTCGGCCCGAGGACAGCCGAGGGCGGCTGTCCCCACATGGCCACTCTCCATCCCCGCGCAATCCCTGGGAATCGCCACTAGCCCCTAACAACCGCCTTTAAAATGTTAGAATTACCCATCCATGATCGCCTTTGTGCTGCTCCGGGTCTTTCTGATCCTTCTCCTGGTGGCGGCCAATGCCTTCTTCGCGGCAGCCGAATTCTCCCTGGTGAGCGTGCGCGATACCCGCATCCAGCAGCTCATCGCGCAGGGACGCATCGGCGCGCGCATCGTGCAGCGCCTCCATCAGCACCTCGACGAAGTCGTGAACGGTGTTCAGCTGGGCATCACCATGGTCAGCCTCACTCTCGGCTGGATCGGCGAGCCCATGGTCGCCCGCTTGGTCGAAGGAATGCAGTTCGTCCACCAGATGCCGCACGCGGCGGTTTACGCGCACACCATCGCCATCGTCATCGCCTTCAGTCTGATCACCTACCTGCACGTGATCCTTGGCGAACTGGTCCCCAAAACCCTGGCCCTACAGCGCGCCGAGCAAGTCGCCCTCGCCGTCGCCGCACCCATGGAGGCGTTCCTCGCCCTCACGAGCCCGGTCCTCTTCTTCATGCGCCGCTCCGGCGGCTTGGTCCTGCGCCTGTTTGGCTCGCAAGTCACCCGCCGTGGAGGCGCCGTCCACTCCCCAGACGAACTTAAACTCATCGTGACCGCCAGCCGCCAGTTCGGCCAGATTCCCCAGTTCCAGGAGGAGATGATCCACAGCGCCATCGAACTCGACAGCATCACCGTCCGCGAAGTCATGGTCGCACGCCCCGACATTTTTTCTTTGCCCTCCGATCTCATGCTGGACGAATCTCTCGCGCGCGTGGTCGAAGGCCAGCACTCGCGCATCCCGGTCTACGATCCGCAGCGCGGTCCCGAGCACATTGTCGGCGTGCTCTACTACAAAGACCTGATGCGGTGGATGCGACTCCGTCTCAGTAATCTCGGCCAGTCCACCGCGACTCGCATTTCGCGTATGCAAATCAGTCAGATCATGCACGACGTGCTGGTTGTCCCGGAAACGAAAGTCCTCGCCGAACTGCTCGCCGAGTTCAAAGATCGCCGCCGCCACCTCGCCGTCGTGGTCGACGAATTTGGTTCGACCGCCGGCGTGATCACCGTCGAAGACATCCTTGAACAACTAGTCGGCAACATCGAAGACGAATTCGACGTCTCCCCCAGCGAGCCCGCACTGGAAGATGAATCGGTCCTGGTGCTCGAAGGCTCAGTGAACATCCGCGACCTCGAAACCGAGTACGCCTTGACCCTCCCGCGCGACGCCGGATTTGAAACCCTGGCAGGATTCATACTCGCCCGCCTGCAAAAGATCCCAGCCCTGCGCGACTCCTTCGAATACGAAGGCCGCCGCTACACGGTCGAAGAGTTGGAAGGCCACCGCATCGCCAGAGTGAGGATCGAAAAGACCGCCAAGGTTGAAGGCGAAGCCGAAGCCGCCAAACAAGGCGGAGACTGAATGTGGGGACAGCCGCCCTCGGCTGTCCGGTCGAGCGAAGCTCGACCGCGTTGGGCTGAGCCTGGGGCAAGGGTTCAAGATCGAGCATGAACGACGAACAACTAACGACCAGCGACTAACGACGAACCCGACCAACGACCAACGACCGTATGCTCTCCCGCCTCCTCCAACGCGTCCTCTACACCTTGCCCGTTATCTGGCTGGTCGTCAGCCTCGTCTTCCTCCTCATCCACCTGGTCCCCGGAGACCCCATCGCGCAGATGCTCGGCGAAGGCGCACCGGCGGCAGACATCGCCGCCACCCGCCACGCCTACGGCCTTGACGCTCCCCTGGGCGACCAATACCTCCACTACTGGAAAGGCGTCCTGCACGGCGACCTCGGACGCTCCATCCGCTACAACCAAACCGTGACTCGCCTGATCGCCCAGCGCTATCCTTACACGCTGCGCCTCACGCTGGCGTCGTTATTCGTAGCGATCCTTCTCTCCATCCCCGCCGGAGTCCGCTCCGCCCGCCGCCGCAATCGCTGGGACGACCGCCTGCTCTCCGTCGTCAGCCTGTTCGGTCTGTCGTTCCCCAACTTCGCGCTCGGCCCCATCCTGATCTTGCTGTTTGCCATCAAGTTCGGATGGCTCCCCGTCTCGGGCGCAGGATCGTTCGCCAATCTCGTGCTGCCCGCCCTCACCATGGGCAGCGCCCTCGCCGCCATCCTCACTCGCATGGTCCGCACCTCCATGCTCGAAGAGTTGAGCCAGGACTACATCCGCACCGCCCGCGCCAAAGGCCTGCCTGAGCGCACAGTCGTCTACCGCCATGCCTTGCGCAACGCCATGATCCCCGTGCTGACGGTGCTGGGCCTGCAATTCGGAGCGTTACTCGCCGGCGCCATCGTCACCGAAAAGATTTTCTCCTGGCCCGGCATCGGCCGCCTCACCGTCGACGCCATCTCCAGTCGCGATTACTTCCTGGTGCAAGGCTGCATCCTGGCGATTGGATTGACGTA
>JADGNP010000141.1 GCA_017883425.1 Candidatus Sulfotelmatobacter sp.
GGCAGGCATGGTGCTGGGTTGTGTGTTTCCGCTATTCGATGCCGCTGTAAATTCGCGCTCCTTTGAGTCTTTTAGGCTGTGGCTCAATCCCGCTCAGATGGTTTTCTGCGTGCCTGTCGGGATCACGTGCGCTCTTACCTGTGCTCTGGCTTTCCGCAGGCGTGTAATCCAGTAACTCCCCCTAGCGGTTCCCTTCGTAACCCTTTCGTACACTCCCTTTCGGTAACCCTTGGTAACCATGCGGTTCGTGACGTCCAGACGTACAATTGGCCTTGTCCGGTGGGTCCATCTGCCGATACCTGAGATGGCCCTCGGGGCAGTACCCGGGAGCAGTTTCCCCGAAACGTTCAGCGGGTTCTGTATCAAGACCAGGGTCTGGAGTTCGCACTCTTATGGCATTGTTCGGGTTCAACAAACAGAAGGTTCTCAGCAATGCGGAGAAGTATGTCCAGCAGGGCAAACTGCAGAACGCCATCGCTGAGTACGAAAAGGTCCTTAAGAACGATGCCAAGGACCTGACGGTCACCAATACCGTCGGCGACCTCTACTCCCGCCTGGGCGAGACCGATAAAGCCACCGTGTGCTTCAAGACTGTAGGCGATGCCTATGCCAGCCAGGGTTTCACGGTCAAGGCCATCGCGATGTACAAGAAGATCTGCAAGCTCCAAGCGTCCCTGGAGAGCTTGCTGAAACTCGCGGAACTCTACAGCCAGCAGGGCCTTTTCAATGACGCCCGCGCCCAGTACCTGCAGGTCGCGGAAGAATTCCTGAAAGCCAACGAACTCGATAACGCGGTCCGTATCTTCCAGAAGATCCTCGAGATGGACCCGGAAAACAGCAACATGCGGGTTCGCCTGGCGGAAGTCTATATCCGCCTGGGCAAGAAAACGGAAGCCTGGCAGATTTTCTCCGCCGCCGCCGAAAGCCTGCGCTCCAAGGGCTCGCTCAGCGGCGCCGAAGAAATCCTGCGGCGCATGCTGAGCCTCGATCCGGGCAACACCTATGCCTTGCTCATGCAGGGCAAGAACATGATCGAGTCCGGCGACGCTGCCGGAGCCGTGACCACCCTGCAAAAAATCTCCGACCTCGATTCCCATCCCGATGGTCTCCGCGATCTGCTCAAGGCTTACCTGCAGTCCGGACAACTCTCCGAGGCCGGAACCATCGCTAGCAAGCTGTTGACCGTGCACAACGATCTGGTGGCCATCTCCAGCTTCGCCGACGCCCTCATGCAGGCCGGCCAGTACGAGACTGCCCTCCAGGTTTTCGACCAGCACGCCGAACGCTTGCTGGCGGAGAACTCGGACAAGGTTCTCGAGAGCCTGCACACCATTATCGGGCACGTGCGCGACAATCCCGACTCCCTGCAGAAATTGCTTGACCTGTTCCAAAAAGCCGGAGAGAACACCCACGTCAGCGAAGTTATCGAACTGCTGGCCCATGCCAGCGTGCAGTCCGGGGACCTGCCCCGGGCTCGCGATCTTTACCAGAAGCTCGCCACTGTCGAGCCGCAGAACCCCCTGCATATGCAGAATTACCAGCAGGTGGTCAGCCAGCTCGGCGGCACTTCCGGCACCAAGCTGATTACGCCGGAAGAAGCCGTCGTCCTCATCGACGATTTGGAAGCGACCGCGCCTTCCGTTCACCAGCACTATACCGACGAGATTGCGCTCTCCGTCCGCTCTGCCCTTACCGATGCGGAACTCTTCATCTCTTACAACATGCCCGCCAAAGCACTCGGGCCTCTGGTCGGAGCCTTACCGCTGGCGCCCAACGATCTTCGCATCAATCAGCGTCTCGCTGCCTTGCACACCCGCGCGGGCCGCTTCGCCGAGGCCGCGCTGTGCTGCCGCACCCTGCAGAGGGTCTACTCCGATGCCGATTATCCCGAAGAAGCCACGCGATACGGGGAACTAGCCGACCGCTATGAGGAACGTTCCTCGCTTCCGGCGCCCGGCGCATCCGCCGCCGACGCACACATTTTTCTGGATGCTGCCCCACAGGTTCACGCCCCCCGGTTTCAAGCGCCAGAAAGCGCCGTGCCGGAATTTTCCATCGACGAAGCTCCCG
This sequence comes from Candidatus Sulfotelmatobacter sp., assembly GCA_017883425.1. Classification (GTDB taxonomy): domain Bacteria; phylum Acidobacteriota; class Terriglobia; order Terriglobales; family Acidobacteriaceae; genus Sulfotelmatobacter. The sequence goes on from JADGNP010000141.1 coordinate 2,071, forward strand.
CGGAACACACAGCAATCCGGGAAGAGACGGCGCCCGAGGAAGAAGCTGCCCCTGTGGCGCAAGCCGCTGCGCCCTGGCCCACGACCGCCGAACCCGAGTTTGCCGTCGTCGAGGAGTCCTCTACGGCCTCAGCCGAATCGGCTGCGGCGTCCGCTGAAATCGATCTCTCCTCGGAGTGGGATGACTCCCTCACCGTCGAGGCCGATACTGCTGCGGTGGAAGCGGCGGAAGTCGAGGTCGCTGGCGCCGTCGGCGCTCATGAAGTTCCCGAGTCCAGCAAAGCCGACGAGACTGTCGAAGAGATTCGTTTCTATCTCGCCCATGGCATGCCCGAGCAGGCCATGGCGGCTCTGGCCAAGCTGCAGACTCTGACCAACGATCGGGCCAGAATTGCCGAACTTCGCGCCGAAGTGGAAGCCGCCACTCAGCCCGCCGCCGAAGAAGAAGCTGCGATCTCAGTTGAACCCGTGGTGGAAGAGCTTACCGCCGCCGATATTCCGACCCTCGAAGTCGCGGTCGATGCGATCCCAGTCGACGAAGCTCCAGCCGCCGTCGAAGAGCCTGCGGTAAGCGAGCCGGAGCCTCCCGTCGTCGAAGAGATTCCAGTCGTAGCCGAAGCTCCGGTCGAGGCCGAGCCTGAACCCGTTGCTCACGAGCCCGTTCCCGAGCCCGCTCCCGAGCCCGCTCCGGAACCCAGTGTTCTGAACGAATTCGTTTCCGATCTCGAAAATTCGTTGGGCGACAGCTTCCTGCCCGGCACAGTTACCCAGCCGGTCACACCGCCTGCGCCGCCCGCCAAGCCCGTGCTGGCCCCAGTTGCGCACACCCAACCCGTGATCGCCGCCGGGCCATCCGCCCCGGTTCTGGGCGAGTTTGTTGCCGATATCGAAGCGTCCCTCGGGGAAGACTTCCTGAAAGCCGCGCCTGTCGCCAGGCCGGAGGCCCCCGCTCCTGTCGCGAAGGCTAAGCCTGCACCGCCGGTGGTCGCGCCAGTCGTAGCTCCGAAGGTCATTCCCCCGCTGGCTGCAAGCGCTGCCGCATCGGCCTCAGCTGCGAACTACGTCGCGCCTCCTGCGCCCCACAGTGCGCCCATGGCAACCGCGTCCGTAGCCTGGCAAGCGCCGGTGGTCGACGTTCCGAGGCCGCAGCCGCCCGCCATCCCGGTCTCCCACGCGCCTGCCGTTTCCGCCGCCGCCAAAGCTTCTCCGTTTGGCGATGAAGCCGGAGTCGATCTCGCCGAAATGTTCGGCGAACTCAAGCAGGATCTCGAAGCCGGCGTTACTTCCGCCGACGAAGATCCCGAAACGCATTACAACCTCGGCATCGCTTTCCGCGAAATGGGCCTGCTCGATGAGGCCATCGGCGAACTGCAAAAGGCCTGCCAGTATTTCGATCACGGACGTCCCTTCCCGCAGATCATGCAGACCTACACCTGGCTGGCGCAGTGCTTCCTTGAAAAAGGCGTACCCGAGGCCGCCGTCCGCTGGTATGACAAGGCTCTCAACGTTGTCGGCATTGACGGCGAAACCCGCGTCGCACTCCATTACGAACTGGCCTCCGCCTACGAAACCGCCGGCGACAAGGCTTCCGCCCTGCACCATTTTATGGACGTCTACGGCAGCAACATCGACTATCGCGACGTGGCCGAGCGCCTCAAGGCCCTGAAGTCGTAGAATAGCCCGATGGCTTTCGTCCCCAATTTTGTTTACCCGGGGTCCTGTGCACGCCGCCGTGATCTCCGTCCTGTCTCTTCACGGTGCCGGAGCTGCCCCGAATGAGCGACCCCACCCCGTTTTCCAACGCGCCCGGCAACGTACCAAAACCCACTCCGCCGCGGGCTGAGTCGAGCACTGCGCTTCTCAGTCCTCCTCTCGAAGCCGAGACGCGACAGACGCACAGCCCCCTGCAAGTCTGGATGCATCGCATCTCCGTCTTTCTTTTTGTTTTGATCAGTGCCGTGGCTGGAGTCCTGCTCATCATTCTTCCCTGGACGCCGGAATGGACCGACAACTACCTGCTGCTCTCGTTTCCCGCTCTCCGCCCCGTAGTTTCCAATGGCTTCTTCCGCGGCATCTGCAGCGGCCTGGGCCTGCTCGATATCTGGATCGGTTTCTGGGAGGCGCTCCACTACCACGAGCAACAATAGCTCCCCCAGTCAGTCCGGAGTGCCCGGGTTGCCCATTCCCGGTAACCCGGCCAGTCCGTATCCCCGAAGACGCCTTCGAGTTTCTGCGCGAGGCCTGACGAAATACCATCTCGGCGGCACGCCCAGAAGCAAGGCGAAGTCCTTCCCGAGATCACCAAGACCAGGCCCTCGAAGCTGGAAGATCGCCCGAGAGGGCCACATTAGCGCTTCGCTCACGGGCCACGCTTTCTTGCTTTTTTCTTGTCGAACTGATAGCTGAGAGCTGATGGCTGAGAGCTGCCTTCTCTACTACATCACCGACCGCACCGCCTTCCCCGGAGACGAACTCTCCCGCCGTCGCCGCCTCCTGGAAAAGATCTCCGAAGCCGTCCGCGCAGGTGTCGACTACATCCAACTTCGCGAAAAAGATCTCCCCACCCGCGACCTGGAATCCCTGGCGCGCGAAGCCATGAGCGTCATCCGCGACAGCGCACAACTGAGAACTGAGAACCGGGAACGGAAAACTACTCTCCTCATCAACTCCCGCACTGATGTTGCGCTGGCCGTCCAAGCCGACGGCGTCCACCTCCGCTGCGACGATCTCTCCCCACAAGAAGTAAGAACAGTATGGCAATGTGGCGCGGGCGCCCCCGCCCGCGCAAACTCACCACGAGATCCCCTGATCGCAGTCTCCTGCCACTCCCCGGCAGAAGTAGCCCAAGCCGCCGCCAGCGCCGCAACCTTCGCCGTCTTCGCCCCGGTATTCGAAAAAAAAGACGCCCGCCCCGCGGGTCTCAACCTTCTCCACGAAGCCTGCCAGACGAACATCCCAGTCCTGGCGCTGGGTGGAATTACTCTGGATAATGCCCACGCCTGCCTGGCAGCCGGGGCCTCCGGCATCGCCGCCATCCGCCTCTTCCAGGAAAACGACATTGCCGAAGTTGCAAAGCGTCTGCGCCATTCCTAGAGTTTTCCTCTGCGTCCTCTGAGTCCTCTGTGGTAAAGCCTTTCGCTCTTGCTAGACTGAAGATCAGATGACGGCGACGCCCACCCAAATCGCGCTCAGCACGCCGCTCGAACCCGCGCTCGTCCACATTCCCGCAGCCTGGTTCCTGATGGGTTCCAACGCCGGCCAGGACTGCGAGCGTCCGATCCATCGAGTGTGGATCGACGCCTTCCTGCTGGCCGCCACTCAAATCACCAACGCCGAATACGCTCGCTTCCTCAACGCAACCTCCGCCCCGCCGCCCCCGTTCTGGCAAGATGCAAACTTCAACCATCCCCAGCAACCCGTGACCGCAGTCTCCTGGCACGAAGCTACCCGATACTGCGAATGGCTGAGCTCGCAAACCGCCCGTGCTTACCGTTTGCCCACGGAAGCCGAATGGGAACATGCCGCCCGCGGCGGCCTCGAGCAGAAAACTTTTCCCTGGGGTGACGACCCGCCGCAATCTCTCCCCGACTACGCCACGCGCTGGCAAACCGGCCCCGAGCCCGTGGCGCGCTACGCCCCCAACGCCTTCGGCCTCTACGACATTTGCGACAACGTCCACGAATGGTGCAGCGACTGGTACGACCCGAACTACTACGCCGTTTCGCCCGAGCGCAACCCGCGCGGCCCCGAACCAACCAAGCGCAAATCCTCACGCGGAGGATCCTGGCGACACCACATCAAAGTCGCCCGCTGCTCCGCCCGCTCCAGCATCCCGCCAGACTTCCAGTACGCCGACTACGGCTTCCGCGTAGCCTGTGCCCCATAGCGCAGACCGTCGTAGCGCCGGCGTCCCGCCGGCTGTCGCGAGGGCGTCTCGCCCTCGCACTCATTCAACACGCGCCACCCCCTATAATTTGTCATTCCGAACCGGGCGAAGCCCGGAGAGGAACCTGCTGTTCGCCGGCACAACTTAGAATCCAGAGGCACACATGTTCCGTATAGATCTGCTGAAAAACAAGCGCGTCCTGATCACCGGCGGAGGCACTGGCCTCGGCAAAGGCATGGCCGAACGCTTCCTCGAACTCGGAGCCACGGTCTACATCTGCGGCCGCCGCGAAGAAGTTCTCAAGCAAACCGCCGCCGAACTCTCAGGAGCGACGCGGGGCACCATCCACGCCGTCCCCTGCGACGTCCGCAACCTCGCATCCGTAGAGACAATGATGGACGACATCTGGGCCACCGCCCCGCTCGACATCCTCATCAACAACGCCGCCGGAAACTTCATTGCCCGCACCGAAGAACTCTCCCCGCGCGCCTTCGAATCCGTCATCGGCATCGTGCTCATGGGCACGCTGCACGCGACCATGGCCTGCGGCCGCCGCTGGCTCAAATCCACCCATCCCGGCACCGTCCTCAGCATCTCCGCCACCTACGCGCCTGTGGGCTCGGCTTACGTCGTCCCCTCGGCCGTCTCCAAAGCCGGAGTTGAAGCCCTCACCCGCAGCCTCGCGGTGGAGTGGGGGAACCGCGGCATCCGCATGAATGCCATCGCTCCCGGCCCAATTCCGACGCAAGGCGCGTTCTCCCGCCTCCTGCCGCACCCCGGACTCGAAACCCTCGCCCTCGACCGCAATCCGCTCCACCGCTTCGGCACGGTCGAGGAGTTGGCCAATCTCGCAGCTTTTCTGGTCAGCGACGGATCCGCCTACATCAACGGCGAAGTCATCCGCATGGACGGCGGCGAATTCCTCCAAGGCGCCGGCGAATTCAGTAGCCTGGGAAGAGTTCTGACAGAAGAAGATTGGCAGGCGATCAAGCCCAAAAAGTCAGGCCCGACCTCGAAGAACTAAATGGCGTCGGCAGACAAGAATTTCCCCCGTGCGCTCTGTGTCCTCTGTGGTTAAGTTTTTTGCGGAGAGTAGTGTCTACCGCTGCTCTCGGGGCGGCATCACGATCGCCTTCAACAACAGGTTGACCAAGCTCAGCACAATCGCTCCCACAAATGCCGCGAAGAATCCGCGCACCTGAAATCCCGGCACCACCGCCGAAGCCAGCTCCAGCATCAACGCATTGATCACAAACCAGAACACCCCCAGCGTGAGCAGCGTCAAAGGAAAGGTAATGATCTTGAGCAACGCACCGATCGTGGCATTGATGAAGCCAATCGCGAGCGCGGCAATCAGCGCCGCCACCGCTCCGTTAACATGTATGCCCGGTACAAGCTGAGCCACAATCCATACCGCAACCGCGCTCAGCACCCAGTTCAATAGCAGGCGCATCCTGATCTCCTTGATGGTAGAGAACTATAGGCGCTCCGTTCCCACGATGGCAACACGTCAGCCTTCAACTCACGAGGGGGTGCCCCACCCTTCTCGCGCACTTTGCGAGAGGGTGGGGGGTTTGACTTGCTGTCCCCGGGTCACACCTTATGAAAAATAAGCGCGTCACGCTCTGTCCCCATCGCCTCATACGGTACACTCTTCAATTCGACTTCCAGGAGGATTTCCCATGCCCGACCCCGCACTCAGCGGATCCGAATTCAAGAAACAACTCCGCGCCGGAACACCAAAGATGGGCCTGTTCCTCAACGCTCACAGCCCCACCGTCGCCGAGCAACTCGCGCACAGCGGATACGACTGGCTGCTGGTCGATACCCAGCACGGCCCCATGGGCTACGAAAAACTTTCCGCCATGCTCAGCGGCATCGCCAACGGCGGTGCCAAGTCGCTGGTCCGCGTCGGCGGATACGCCGACCGCCCCGGCATCCAGCAGGCTCTCGACATGGGCGCTGACGGCGTCCTCATCCCCTACATCAATACCGCCGAGGAAGCCCGCGAGGCCATCAGTTGCGCCAAGTATCCTACGGTCGGCACGCGCTCGGTCTACTTCCCGCAGCGCAGCATGAACAAAGGTGGACTGCTCGGTTACGCCGGCAACTGGAACAACGAAGGCATCGTCGCGCTCCAGGTCGAGACCGCCTCCTGCATTGAGAACATTGCCGAGATCGCGGCGCTCCCCGGCGTCGACATTCTCTTCCTCGGCCAGAACGATCTGTGCATGTCGATGGGCCTCTACAACAAATACGAGTTCCCCCACATGTACACCTCGCCCGAACTCGACGCCGCCACCAAGAAGTTAGTCGAGCACGCCCGCAAGAACAACGTAATCCTCGGCCTTTTCCTCTTCGGCACCGCGCGCGTCGGCGAATTCCTCGAGAAGGGATTCACCTTCATCAGCATCGGCAACGACCTGCACCACGTCCTGACCCAGGCCGGAGCCTATGTCGCCGACATGGAAAACATCGCCAAAGAAAAAGGCAAACCCTGGAAGCGCCGCTCCACAGCGCTGCTTTAAACAACCCGCGGGTGCCCCATTTCTCGCGCGTTCTGTGCGCGAGAAGTGGGGATTCTAACTTCGCTTCCTCTGTGTCCTCAGCGTCCCCTGTGGTTAATTCTTCGTCTGGCTCTCGCTCGCTGCAGTCACTTGAATTAAAATCACAACTCGGACATCCCAGTGATCCTCACCGACATCGAAACCCGCGTCCTCGGCTCCCTGATCGAAAAGGACATCACCACGCCTGACTACTACCCGCTCTCGCTCAACGCCCTGGTCAACGCCTGCAACCAGAAAAACAATCGCGATCCCGTGATGACGCTCGACGAAGCCGCAGTTCGCGACGCTCTCGCCACGCTGCAGGAAAAGCGCCTCGCGGGTCCCGCCAGCGGCGCCGACAGCCGCGTCACCAAGTTCGAACACCGCTTGCAGGAAGTCTTCAACTTCGACCGTCGCGAGATCGCCGTCGTCTGCGTGCTCCTCCTCCGCGGACCGCAAACTCCCGGCGAACTCCGCAGCCGCGCCGACCGCATGTACCACTTCGAAGCCCTCGAAGACGTAGTCTCCACCCTCGACCGCCTGGCCCAGCGCGAACCGCCGCTAGCCCGAGTTCTCCCCCGCGAGCCCGGCACCAAGGAATCCCGCTACACGCACCTGTTCTCGGGCGAACCGCCCACCGTCGATGTCAGTGTGGCGCGGGCACTCTTGCCCGCGACTGCCGGTGCAGACTCAACTGCCGATCGTGTAACAGCTCTGGAAGAAGAAGTCGCCCTCCTCCGAACCGAACTGAATGAAGTCCAGCAGCAACTAGCCGCCTTCCGCAAGCAGTTCGAATAACCCCAAAAAATCATGTAGGGACAGCCGCCCTCGGCTGTCCGGTCGAGCGAAGCTCGACAGTAGCAGGGAACATTCTCGCCGCCCCGACGTACAATCCTCTAGAAGGAGGTCTCAGCCATGTTCACTTTCCTGCTCTGGTGCATTCTTTTCGTCCTCTGCTGGCCTCTGGCGCTCCTGGCCCTGATCGCTTATCCATTTGTATGGCTTCTGTTGCTCCCGTTCCGCATCGTGGGCGTTGCGGTCCATGGCGTCCTGGAAATCGTATCCCTCGCCATCACCCTGCCATTCCGCCTGCTGGCCGCGCCATTCCGGATCTAGAAGAAGTTCGACCGCACGATCTTCTTCGCGATCTCTGCGGCACCTCTTTGCGAACTTTGCGGTTCAAGCTTTTTGCCGGGATCGACCGAAGAACTCGACTCGCCGGATGGCTTATCTGCACCACTGCCAGCCCCACCTCGGACTTCCCCGGCGCTCCCCGATTGGTGTAGCCTCATAAGAACGCAGAATCCCAGGAGGACGCATGCGTCGTCGCGAATTCCTCGTCCGTTCCGCCACCGCTGCCGGAGCAGCATGGCTCTCATCGAAATCCATCCTCAACGCGATCGCCCAGCAGACTCTCGCCACCAAATTCTCCGCCTCCGACTCTGTCACTCTCGGCAGCACCGGCATCAAAACCAGCCGCCTCGCCATGGGAACCGGCACCGTCGGCTCCGGCCATCATTCGCATCAAACCGCGCTCGGCGTCAAAGGCCTTTCCGATCTGCTGCTCAACGGCTACGACCACGGCCTCCGCTTCTTCGACGCCGCCGACACCTACGGAAGCCATCCCCACGTAGCCGAAGCCCTCAAGCACGTGCAACGCGACAAAGTCACGGTTCTTACCAAGACATTTTCCCGCAATCCCGCCGGCGCCCGCGCCGATCTCGACCGCTTCCGCCGCGAACTCGGCACCGACTACCTCGACGTCTGCCTGATGCACTGCGTCACCGAGGCCGACTGGACCGACCGCTACAAGGGCGTCATGGACGTCCTCTCTGAAGCGAAGCAAAAGGGAATCATTCGCGCCCACGGCTGCTCCTGCCACACTATCGGAGCGCTGCGCGCCGCCGCGAAATCCCCCTGGGTCGAGATCGATCTGGCCCGCATCAACCCAGTCGGCGCAGAAATGGACGCCGATCCTGCAACAGTCGTGAGTGTTCTGAAGGAAATGAAGACCGCCGGAAAAGCGGTGGTAGGCATGAAGATTCTCGGTCAAGGCGCGCTGCGCAACCGTCAGGACGAAGCCATCAAGTATGCCCTATCGTTAGGCGTACTCGACGCCTTCACCATCGGCGCCGAAAGCAAGACGGAGCAGGAAGACCTGATCCGCCGCATCGCCGCCGCATAGCTTTGTGTGGGGACAGCCGCCCTCGGCTGTCCAGCCGCGCAGCGGCGAAAGAATGCAGCCCACGACGCAAGTCGTGGGTAATTGTCTAATTTATGGAATCAGCCCCGAAGGGGCGAAAGAAGAACCGCACAAAGTAAGAACGCTAGCTCCTAACTCTCCATCACCTTCAACGCCGGGCTCACGATCAACCGCGCCTCGGTCGCCTGCTGCACATCCTCCGCCGTCAACCCCGGAGCGACTTCCTCCAGCACCAACCCATCCTTCGTCACCCGGATGTAGGCCATCTCCGTCGCAATCGTATCTA
>JADGNP010000617.1 GCA_017883425.1 Candidatus Sulfotelmatobacter sp.
CGCTTTCAATTCCATCAAGGTCGCGCTCGCAAAGTTCAGCGGCAGCCGAGTTGTTGGTCGTGATGTTGCCTCCGGTCCCATCGGGATACTGGAAGCAAACGCTGAACAGGGTCGGCTTCCCTGTCAGGGTTTCGACGAAACGAGTATCGATCCCAACACTGCCCATTTCTTTCAGAACGAACTGGCCGGCGTCGTCATTCCCCACCTTGCCAACCGGAAACACATGAAAAGACGAGCTGTTAGGCTGAGCGCCCAGCAGTTTGGCGATGTAATGAATCACTATGTGCAGCTTGCAGTAGTCCCGGACGTCCAGAAGTTGCCCGGGTCTGCTTTCGTTGCGCCCGAGCGTGTGGTTGCCCTCGAGCGCGAAGAAGATTCCTGTACCCAGTCCCCCGACTCCAATGAGCTGCTGATATCGAGATCTCTCGTCAATCCGCAGCACGCGCATGCACGATCCTTCCTACAGAAGCTCCCAGTCGGGATTCTCGCTAACAGGGTGGGCCGCCGTTTCTTCGGTCGCAGTGATGATCGCGTCCGGATGCCGTTGCAGAAGCGTCATCGGGTATTCGGGAGTAGGCTCCGAGAACAGCGCAACCCGCAGGGCGGTTTGTTTCCACGAGCCGGTGTCACTGTACACGCGTATTTTCCGGGCGGAGAGGCATTCCTTCACCCCCAGCGTGATCGACATGGGCGGAACAAACTGGTAGGCACCGCCGAAGGTGCGCTGGGCCAGGGCGAGTATGGTGTCGAAATTGTTTTCTTGAACGCGAATGGTCGAGTTCGCGACCTCTTCAAGCGTAATGGGACTGTACGGATGGCGGCGGGCCTGGTTGTAGGCGACGTGGCCATCCTGTCCCCAACCTCCTACGGTGATGTCGATGGGTGCGGCATCGATTGCAGCCCGTACCCGCTCAGCCGTGGAGGGCAACAGCCAGAACCGCTGCTCCTGCGGTACGGCCAGATCCTGCCGGATCCCGCCGTAAAAATGTTTCTCCATGAACGTGCGAAAGTTGTAGGGATGGTTCGCCGCCAAGGGACGGGCTTGCCAGTCTAAACACTCGTCCATGTGAAACACGAAGAGGTTTCGGAGCGAGACGTTGCGTGAATTCACCAACTCCGTAAACGGGGCATACCAGCACTTGGGTCCACAGGGGATGATGGCACGAGTAGGCAGTTTTTGTTGGTTGTTGCCTTCAATGACCTCCACCAGATCCTGGGCCATTAATGAACCCATCTGTGCGGAGTCGCGCACCACGCGGAAGGGGACCCGTAGCCCCGCATGGTTCAGGAGTTCCCGCGCCGGAATTTTGCACCACTGATAGAGGTTGAGTTTGAGAACATGGCTCATGGCACGTCCTGTCGCGGGGCCGACCGCGGATACCGGTGTTTTGTGATGCAACGTTTCAGTAAATTACGCCTGTTCCGTATAAGACAAAGCGCGCTTCTTCAGCCAGCGAAGTATCCGTCACGAACTCCGTGCCGGGCACGTAGAATCGCGCACCACCAGCTTGGGCGACACCTTGCGATGCTTGGGCGGAACCGTCCGATTCTCCGCTGCTGCCTTGATCAGTTCCTCGATGATCTCTGCCCCAAGCGAGCCTTGCATCTCGAGCTGCTGGTGCACGGTCGTCAACGGGGGGTTATAGAAAGCGGAACTTGGCACGTCATCGAAGCCCACTACCGAGCAATCCTTGGGTACTCGGCGTCCCGCTTTCGTCAGCGCGCGGATGGCGGCACAAGCCGAAAGGTCATCAAAGGCAACCAGGGCCGTGAAGTCCGGCCGGCGTCGTATGAGTTCTTCTGTCAGGTCGCAGCCTTCCGTGTAGGTCGAATTGCGTCCTTTAATCTCGAGAATGAGTTTCGGATCGAGCTTCAGTCCCACCTCTTCGGCAAAGCTTTCCAGCCCCTGCCAACGTTGCACGCTGTCAACCAGAATCTTGGGGCCCTTAATGAACGCGATCCGGCTGTGCCCCAGGCCATAGAGGTGCTGAATGGCTTGCCGGGTACCGGCAGCGTTATCCACTACGACCGAGCTTACCGGAACGTCGGCCAATTCCCGACCGATGACCACTGCGGGAATACTCCGTTCCGAGAATTCGGACAGCAGCTTGCGGTCAAGGTAAAGGGGATTGGCAATGGCAATGATCCCTTCCACCCGGCGTCCCAGCAGCATATCCAGGCATAGCTGAAACTGGGAGCCGTCGTCCTGCAGATCGGTCACGATCGGAAAGAGTCCCGAGGGACGAAGATGGTTCTGGATACCACGCAGAATCTGCGTGCAATACGGATCCGTCAAATCAAAGACCACGACTCCCAATGTGTGACTGCGCCGACTGCGCAGAGAGCGGGCATAGAGGTTGGGCCGATATCCCAGCCGCTGGGCGACCTTCCAGATCCGAGTGCGTGTGCGTGCCGAAATCCGCCCGGCTGCAGGACCAGCATTCAATACCATGGAGACAGTGGTCATCGAGAAACCACTCTCGCCCGCCACATCCCGGATGGTCACCATGCCTGCCCTCGCGGAGCCGTATCCCTGTGCGGAGAATCTGACAACACAGGTCCGGGGCCAAACCTGTATTCCGCGCGGCCCAAACCACCTGCCGACGAAAAGAGTATAGTTGACAGCCGCCCTTCCGACATCTAAATTTTCGGTTGGTGTATCGTTTCACTAGAGGAAACGTGACTCAATACGGGAAACCGAATCGCCTCCGCCGAATTCTGCACCCGGGCCGCGGCAGCCTCGTCGTCGCATTTGATCACCCGCTCGTGCTCGGGCCGATCCCGGGAACAATAAACCCCGGCCGCCAGATTGCCCGTTTCATCGAAGGCAGAGCTGACGCTGTGCTCCTTAACTTAGGCATGATGCGACACGTCGCCGAAGCAGCGCCCCGCGAGAACTTGCCGGGCCTGATTGCCAGGCTCGACTGGACCACTGCCCTCGGTACTGCCAGCCAGATTTCCAATTCCGCTTTTCGCAGTTGCCTGGTGGCACGCCCCGAGGAGGCTCTTCGCCACGGAGCTGACGCCGTGATTGTGTTTCTGGTCGTGGGCAGCGGCGACGCAGATTTCGACAGAAGCGAAATCCAGCGTGTGGCCAGAGTTTCACGAGAATGTGAGCAACTCGGCCTTCCACTGATCGTCGAATCGCTTGCCCGGGGGGCGGGAGTCCACAATCCCGAGGATCCTGAGTGGCTCTTGCTGCACACGCGAATTGCGGCCGAACTTGGCGCCGACGCGATCAAAACCGAGTACACCGGCGATC